>JAREAI010000002.1:0-24726 GCA_029240435.1 Nitrososphaeraceae archaeon
CTTCTCTAGAAAAAGCTATATCTCCTGGTCAATTGACCATTAAACAAATGAGAAAGTTATATGACAGAATTAATGATCAGTTAAACCAAACCACCAATGAAAAGCCAAGTTAAGACATATTGTATAATTGGAGATCCTGTTTATCATTCCTTGTCTCCGTCTATGCAGAATGCTGCCTTTAACTCATTGGGTCTAAATTGTACGTATATTGCATTTCGAGTTCCAAAGGGACAACTGGAAGAATCAATAAATGCCTTGAGGGCAGTAGAAATGTCAGGCTTCAATGTCACAATACCACATAAAGTAGATGTATTAAAGTATATTGATCATCTTGATTCTAGTGCTGTAAAGGCGACTGCGGTAAATACCGTACATAATGTGAATGGGATTTTGAAAGGCTATAACACCGATATCTTCGGGTTTATAGAACCATTGCGAAAACGGAATATAAATTTTAATGGGATAGATATTCTTTTATTAGGAGCTGGAGGAAGTGCCTGTGCAGTAATTGCTGCGCTCTCTGAGGAGAAAGGAATAAACAAAATAATAATTTCTAATAGAACACAGCAAAGAGCTCACAAATTAGCAAAAAAAGGTACGGACCTTGGTTTAGAGTGTCAAGTTACAGAAATGGAAAATATCAAATATGTTGCTGTCAAATCACATCTGATTATAAATACAACTCCTATTGGAATGAACGACGAACAAAGCCTAATAGATTATGAATATATAAACAAGAACACCATTGTTTATGATCTTGTCTATAAGCCAGTTACCACTAATTTACTAGAAAATGCAAAATATGCTGAAGCAGAGGTAGTGTATGGATATGAAATGCTGCTTGAGCAAGGTGCAAGAGCTTTCGAGATATGGACCAATCTACAAGCTCCGCGGCAGATAATGAAAAAGTCATTGGTTGGAGATATCGGAGGACCCGTATGAAGGTTATCGTTAAAGCCACTATGCATGGGGCAATTTCTATCGTTAATGCTATTGCGACCGGCAAGGGATCTGCGTTAGGAGTTTCTTTAAAAGTTATAGCTGAGGTAAAAGTAAATGATGGTCAGGGAATAAATTTTCCCGATAATAAAGCAGACAAATTAATAAACAATATCATTCACTACACTATTCCAAAAGACATAATTGACAACAACTCGATATCTATAAAGATATCCTCAGATATTCCTGCAGGATGGGGATTGAAAAGCTCAAGTGCAGTTTCTAATTCGGTAGCACTTGCATGTTGTATGATCGGTAAAGACGAAATAGATGATTATTCGGTTTTAGAGTCGGCTGTAAGAGCGTCAAGAGACGCGAATGTCACGGTTACAGGAGCTTATGATGATTCTACAGCTTGTTACTTTGGAGGTTTTGTTATAACCGATAATTATCTAAATAAATTAATTCGCAGAGAAAGGGTTCAAGATGACCTATATGTAATAATTTTTCTTCCGCATAATATCCAAAGAGGAAGCATCTATAAGTTGAAGATGCTGTCAGATCTTTTTTCAGATGCAGTTAAAATAGCCGAAAAAGGTGAATATTGGAAAGCGATGAAAATGAATGGTATCCTTACTTCTGCTGCATTTAGCACTAACTATGAACCCATACTCTCTGCATTAGAGGAAGGTGCATTATCTGCCAGTATTTCTGGTAATGGACCTTCAATATCTGCAATATGCTATAAGGATAGTATAACAAACGTTAAATCCGCATTTTCAAAGTTCAATGGTAATATCTTAGTTTCTACTGTCAATAATGAAAAGGCAAGTGTAGAAAAATTAGTTGGTTAATGTTCAAATAAAGAGATCAAAAATTAATGGTACTATTAGATGTCCCTCTAGCAAAAGCTATACACATCGTGCTATCGCCATCGCTTCACTTGTTGAAGCCCAATCTATTATTACAAATATATTGATTGCCAGAGATACCCTTGCAACCCTTACTGCCTGTAGATCTCTGGGGGCAAATATTATCCTTGATAATATTAATACGTTAAGGATAGAAGGAAAGAGAAGATTTGACCCTCCCGATAATATTGTCAACGCCGAGAACTCGGGATCTACTATTCGGTTTCTAACCGTCATGTCTGCACTAGTAAATAAAGGATACACTGTATTGACAGGAGATGAAAGTCTAAGGAAAAGACCGATGCAACCGATCTTGGATGCCTTGCAACAATTGGGAGTTCAATGCTATTCTACCAAAATGAACGGTACTGCTCCTCTTATAGTTAGAGGAGGTGGCATAAAGGGAGGGACAGCAGTGATTGATGGGAGTGTTTCAAGCCAATTTATATCTGCTCTTTTAATATCATGCATATATGCAGATACAGATGTCACTTTGAAAGTTAAAGGGGGACAAGTATCTGCTCCATATATTGATGCGACATTAGCTATCATGAAAGCTTTTGGTGTTATTCTAAAGCAGAGAAACAAATTTTCGGAGTATTATATATGCAACGATGAATATAAGTCGACTTTTTTTGACATTCCCGCTGATTTTTCTACTGCAGCATTAATTATAGCAGCAGGAGTTCTTGCTGGAAATCGTGTTACCATACAAGGGATCAATTTCTCTCTTCCTCAAGCAGATGCATATATAATTGAGATTATTAAATCCATGGGAGGTAAGATCAAAGTAGACAGACAGAGGGGCGAGGTAACCGTTCAGGGATCTAGCAATCTTAGCGGAGGTAATTTCGATCTGACTAATAGTCCAGATCTATTGCCAGTAGTATCTATATTAGCGTTGAAATCTACAAAAACCGTTAGAATAACGGGAATTGCTCATGCTCGGTTAAAAGAAACCGACAGGGTCTCAAATATTGCAATTGAATTAGCAAAATTCGGTGCAAAGGTTAAAGAGCTACAAGATGAGATATTTATAACACCTCCGACAGTAATAAAGAACGCCTCAGTTGAAGCTTATAATGATCATAGACTATTTATGGCATTTACTATTGCATCAATGTTAACTGAAAAATCTATAGTTACAGGAGCTGAATCAGTAGATGTATCCTATCCAAATTTCATTCAAGATATGGTAAATCTCGGAGCAGATATAAAGTCCCTCTAGATACAGAATAAGAAATTTCCTACTTTATATGGTTTATAGTTAAATAACTTTATCTCGGATCGATTAAATTACCACAAATTTAGTGAAATATTGGCTATTTGTTTATTAATAAATCAGAAAATCACAGCTCTAATTAAGAACTTATGCCAAAAAGCCAATATAGAGAATAACAGTAACATTGCAGCAGTACTCATAAGATGGTTGGAAATATAGTAGGTGATCGTTTTGTAGCTGTGAGTTTTGGCGAAAGTCATGGCAAGTGTATCGGTATGGTAGTAGATGGCTGCCCTGCAGGATTGCCACTTACAGAATCAGATATTCAGTTACAGCTAGATCTGAGAAAACCAGGTCAGTCTGTCATTACTACACAAAGAAAAGAAGAAGATAAAGTCGAAATAATATCAGGAGTTTTTAATGGGTTTACTACCGGTGCCCCAATTTGTATGGTCATATGGAATAAAGATATGGATTCAAGGTCATATGAATTAATCAGAACAATACCAAGACCAGGACATTCGGATTATCCAGCGATGATAAAATATGGCGGCTTTGCAGATTACCGGGGAAGTGGAAGGTTTTCAGGAAGATTGACAGCTACGCTAGTAATGGCAGGAGCCATTGCTCAAAAATTATTAGAGTATAGCCTAGGAATAAAAACAACTGCATATACTCTAGAAATTGGAGGTATTAGGGCTAAGAACTTGACGTTAGAAGAGATAAAGAAGAACAGATATACAAATGAAGTAAGATGTCCAGATATGCAATCTGCAGAATATATGAGATCTGCAATCATGGAGGCAAGAAAAGATGGAGATTCGCTAGGGGGTGTCGTCGAATGCATTAGCACTGGATTACCAATAGGACTGGGTGAACCTATATTCGGATCAATAGAGTCTGATCTCAGTAAGGCGCTTTTTAGTATCCCTGCAGTAAAGGCTATTGAATTCGGGTCAGGTTTTGACGGTTCAAAACGGCGAGGATCTGAAAATAATGATCTCTATATTAAAGTAGGTGATAAAATAGTTACAAAGACTAATAATTCAGGTGGCATTTTGGGTGGATTGTCAAATAGTATGCCAATTGTGATAAGAATAGCGTTTAAGCCTGCTGCGTCAATAGCAAAAACTCAGAAAACAATTGATGTTTCTAATGGTTCAGAAACCAAGCTCAATGTACCAGGAAGGCACGATCCATGCGTAGTACCGAGGGCGCCACCAATAGTAGAATCTGTAGTATCCATGGTTTTAGCGGATCATGCATTAAGAGCTGGATTTATTCCACTGGTCTTAAAGAGGTGATATGATAAACGAACAAAAATGATGAAGATCTAAATAGGTTACGGCTTGAAATTCGTGATATAACTGCAGATATAATCCATAAAGTCCAAAAGCGAATGGAAATCTCAAAGCAGATTGGAGAGATCAAAACCAAGAACAATATCAAAGTAGAAGACGAAAAGGTTGAAAGTGACCTCAGAAATTCCGCATTAAAAATTGCAGATGAAATTGGGATGAATTCAGAATTCTCTGGCAGATTACTAAACATCTTGTTAACTGAATCAGTGAGATTACAAAATATAAAGCAAAACGATAATGAAGAAAGACAAACTCATCTGAGTATCTTTATGAAAGCCAAACAGCTTCAAGCAATGGGAAAAAACATTATTCATTTGGAAGTAGGAGAACCTGATTATTTGCCGCCAAAGAATGTAAAAAAAGCTCTTGGCAGAGTATATGACCTTCGACAATATCATTATACTGAAACTAGAGGTGTTCCAAAATTGCGGCAAGCCATTGCAAAAAAAGTAGGAAATGGGATTATAGATGAACAAGTTATAGTTACTCCAGGAGGAAGATTTGCTGTGTTCTCAGCTATTGTTTCGTTAGTAAAGTCTGGAGATGAAGTAATTTATATAGAGCCTGCATGGCCTGCCTATAGAGAGTGCTCAGATTTTATAGGAGCAAAGACCAAAATACTAAGAACTACATTAAAAGAAAAATGGAATCCTGATTTAAAACGACTTGAAGAGATGATAAACAACAATACAAAAATGATAATTTTGAATTATCCCAATAATCCTACCGGCAAGATTCTAAATGATAATGCTATGCAGAGAATCATAGACGTGGCTAAAGATTATAGCCTTTATGTTCTCAGTGATGAAGTATATTCGGATTACTCTTTTAATAGATTCAAAAGTATTTTAGAATACAATTATGATAAAAGCATAATGATATCATCATTTTCAAAAGGTCATGCTATGACAGGGTTTAGAGTTGGATATGGAATATCTGATAAGAAGATAATTGCTAAGATGAGCGCGATTCAAGCCGTTGCGCTAACAAGTGTAGCTGAGCCAATGCAGTATTCTGCATTGGCCGCAATAGGCGATAACAGTCTAAACGAAAATGTGAAAATCATGAGGAGAAGATTAGGATTTGTCTGTGATAGATTACAAAAAATGTCGCTGCCATTTGTAGCTCCAGATGGAGCACTCTATGTTTATCCGCAACTTAGAGAAGGGATGGATGATGATACCGTTCTTATAACTAAACTACTTGACCTCGGCGTGGCTATAGCTCCTGGAAGTGGGTTTGGAGAATCATATAAAAGATTCATTAGAATCTCTGCATGTCAGACGGAACAGGTCTTGGAAAAGGGATTGGAAGTATTATCAGCTGCTTTATGATGAAGGAATATTAATGATAGAGATTTCCGTTATAGGTGCTGGCGGTAAGATGGGATCTTGGTTTACTAAGTATTTCTCCAAAAGCAATGATGCCCATCTTCTTCTTTATGATATTAATCCGAGTTTTCAATGTGAGCTAGAAAATTCTGCAATTTGCCATACCATTGATGATTGTGTCGGGAACGCAGATATAGTGCTTATTTGTGTTCCGATCAGAAATATTCCATCAACACTCAAGCAATGTGCCTCAAGAATGAAACCAGGAGCTATTCTTGCTGAAATCTCATCTGTTAAATATAAATCTTTTAAAGCATTGAAAAAAATTTCAAGTGAGATTACGACATTATGTGTACATCCAATGTTCGGACCTGGTGCAGAAGATATGAAAAATATGAATATTTTAATAATTCCCGTTCGAGACGAAAAGGAAGAAACATCGATCTCCAAATGTCTCTTTCAGGATGCATTAATCACGGTCCTTCCAAGCCCTAAAATCCACGATGATTTAATTGCAATAGTGCTGGGGCTAACCCATTACATAAACATAATATTTGGTAGTTTTTTGTCAAAGGAAAATTTTGATTTACTAAAAAAAGTTTCAGGAACAACTTTCGAACTACAATCGCTGCTTTGTAGAAGTATTTTTACTGATGCGCCCGACCTTATAGTAGCACTTCTATCAGAAAATCCATCAACCAGAAGGTATATTCAAAGTTATGTAAAGAATGCGAATAAACTTGCAAAATTAATTTTCGAAGGAGATGAAATGGAACTTAAAGCTCATGTTCTAAAGACAAAATCCATTCTAGAACAACAACAAAACCTCGAACTTTCTTATCAGCGAATGTATCATGTTGTAAAAGAGTTAAATAAGCATATTCCGCTAGATTAATATTTGTTTTTGTTTTATCTACCTATGTAATCCTAACGTCTAATACATACAAGCATGCATATATATATATATATATATATATATATCAGGAATAAAAATATATAATTGTGCTAATTACTTTTTGTAGATTTTTTTTAGCTGGTTTCTCTAAATTAGCTTGTACATCAACTTAACCGATACGATTTAGATAACATTAAATGCAAATTATAAATGAGGATTTAGAGGATGCTAGCAGACTGCTAACCTGTGAGACCCATAATAAAAAATGCAAATACTTACAAAGCAACGCTAGATGCTCATGTTGTAACAAGCGTATATGCTTATGTAATTACATACTATAAGTAGTAATTGGTTTTATAGCATGTCATGCAGCCTCAAGTGATCAAAACATGTAAACGAGGCATGCTTATAACATCGTTTATGTGGTTATTCGAGTATGGTGACAAAAAGACTCCACAATTATGATGTTTCTTTTTTAGGATCTTAAAATATCTCGTCATTTGATATATCGAAGATAACTGCAAACAAATTAATACACTTATTTTTGATCCTGTTAAACAAATCATCTGAAACTAATTCTATTTCTAACTAGATTAAAATAAAAATATTGAAACTTTTCAGAAGGGTTTATATTCTAATCCTTAACTTTCTGTTTGCCATATTCCTCTATTCTATTTTAATCTAAGAGACAATTGGAGAAACACTTTTTAAATTTTTATAGGTTGTTTTGGTTGGACTTATTAACAATTTCCTTGCAATCTGTTGAAAACGCTTGATATAATTAGATGTTGAGAATCTTCTTACTGAATCACTGATTCTTATTCTTTCGGAAAAAGATGCATCCATGGCAATTGCAACGGATTCTACAGCTTCTATAAAGGTACGGAATTGATATCTCAAGGGTACGAATTCTGTGTGTCCTCCCAAATCCGGAACGACTGGAATCAATCCTGCACTCATTGCTTCTACGGTAGATATTCCGAAAGGTTCTCCTGGTAGCGGGTGGAAGTATATCTTAGACTCGCACATTAGAGAAAGTAATTTGTTAAAGCTGACATTAACCTGAAAAGTCACATAATCCGATAAATGTTGATCTTGGACCATCTGTTTCAGATAAGTATAATAGCCGATCATACGTGGCGAGAGATTTCCAACAATTTTCATATTTCGCCCGATGCCGTTTTGTTTTAATAATTCTGCAAGTCTAATTGCATTCTCTACCTTTTTACTTGGATGAAATCTAGATATTACTAAAATTGTATCATCTCTCACGTTCGTTGAGGAAAAAAGAACAGCTTTGCGAAATAAATCGACATCAACGGGAGGACTCAAAACAGTAGAATCTATTGTAAATGTCTTGTGTATAGCCTTGCGACTATACTCTGAGTTTGTCAAGACAGTTGAATTTTTAATCATATCGATGTATGCGTTTCTTGCTGAATGAAGGTGTTTCTTATACTCAACTATGTCCGAGAATCGTTGTCCATAGATCAGTCTGCTGTATTCTTCATTTTCTACGTCAATAAGATATTTTGCAAGAGGAAAATGGCAGTAGGTAATAACATTATCTTTTGAGAAACCTTTCTGTGAAAATGGAAACATGTCGCCATGTGTATTGATAATTAGATCATAATTTTTTTTCAAATGCACGTTTTCTACAGCTGGTATGACATTGACTCTATTAATATTGCAAACAGCCATTAGACCTGTTTTACCATAGGTTTCCTCTATTTTATGCACATCTGGTTTTTGCAATGTAGTAAGATCAATATCAATATCCATATCATTAACTTCTTTAAGAGCACGCATTGTCGCTAATGCTAGACGTTCGCTTCCGCCCCGAGCATTTAAATTGATATGTATAATATTGACCATCAAATAAAATCATCTATAATTTGGGCGGATTAATATTATAACCTTTTCATAATTTCTTCAAATTTGTGCTTAAAGAATTAAAAGATTTAGTTTAAATAACTCTGTACATTATCCTATGCATTCACTAGTTTCTACCGTTAGTTTTTCAACTATGTCAATTATAAATCAGCTGAAGCAAAAGATAAAGTAATACTTAGAGAGTATAGTTTACGATAGCCGTACTATTATTGAATTGTCAACAAGTTGTCTATAATATTGCCAACTTATTTAGATAATAAGTATACTATAGAACGCTAGGTTTATTCTTCGAAGACTCTTCATACAATGTCTTTATTATTATTGCTGCCAATAAGCCATACAACATGTTGAAAGCTACTGCCCCAATCATTATTCTGTCTACTAACATCGCTACCCTGTCGGTTGTGAACATTACATCCGCTTGTGCTGGCACTTCCTGTATTACAGTTCTCTCTTGGCTAGTATCTAGTATAGGAAGAATTATCCAAAGTGTTACTGGAATAAAAAGAAATAACCATAGTGCAAAGCCAAATCCTAATCCATATGGCACTGCATACCTTTGAATAGATCTAACATACTTATCTTTGAATACAATAAACGGTATACACATAATGAGTCCGATAATGCTTCCTGCTATTATATGCAGTATAAATCCAAAGATAACTTTATCTAAAGAGAAATACTCTTGTGATTCTATAAATGTTGATGATATCATAAGGTAAAATGTACCGATGGGAAGAGAAATAGCCTTCTCGACCAGCAATAATAATCCACTAATAGCAAGAGATGATACAAATCCAGCTATAAGTCCATACGCAGCCACCATTCTAAACTTTGTCACTCTAAACATCGATTTTTTTGATGAGTAATTTTTTAGTGACACAATTAATTATACGTCAAGGTAGTATTTTACTTTTATTATGATAAAAACAAATATTACATAAAATACTACTAAATACTAAATATCATGACTTGTCAAATGGAAATAAAGTAAATTTTGCTAATAAATATAGATATTTTCAATATATTATATATAAAGAAAAATAATGGTTCGGAGGTAAGCTCTCCTTATACAAATGTGATGTAAAAACTAACAATATATGTCAAGACAACAAGACTGAGAAGACACGTATATTTGAGAGTATATTGACAGGAGTTACTTTCTTATACAAAAAGAGACGAATTGCGCATATTCCATTTTTTCCGTTAATATATATAGGCATCCAATAGACAATTAGATGTAGTTTATAATTGACTAATCTAATTTTACTGATCAATAATGAAAACTCAATTCTCACACCATTTAATATGTCTAAATCATCGTGATAAACAGATACGTCTTAGTTTGGAACCTCTTCATATGGGAGGAGAGAACGAATGCAGTGAAGGCTTTTTAAAATGCAATAAATGTGAAGCTATTTATCCGATAATAGACGGCGTTGCAATAGTTGTAAACGACTTTACAAAGTATGCTGAAGGCAGAAGATCTATGTTTGGTAAGTGGCTAGTAAATAGCAAAACAAAAGAAATGAAAGATTATCTAAAAGACTTTGGAAGAGAGATTTCCTCTTCTAGTTCCATTAAGGATAACAGGTATGAAGAAGATGGCATCTGGTATATTGCGTATAGATGGGTACAATATGATCATTCTTCTGATGACAGACTTCTTTCTACTCTAAGATGGCAATTGAAGCCAAATGAACTTTACAATAGGGTTATTCACAGCGTAAATACAAAAATGGACGGTGTTGCACTTGACATGGGATGTTCTCTAGGATATAGTTCTCTGCAGCTAGCAAAAAAATTTGCATTTGTAATAGGAATTGATTTATCATTTTCCTTTATCAGAGATGCCCGAAAAAGAATGTATACTTCAAAGCAAGGAAATCTCGAATTCTGTGTAGCAGATTCTCTTCAAAGCCCATTCAACTCTATGAAATTTGATTTAATACTTGCACTTAATCTCATTGAATTGGTTAAACCAAGTCAACTATTATCGTCAATCCATTGGTTATTAAAACCACATGCTGACGTCATAGTGACAGACCCATACGATTTTAATAGGGAGCCTAAACCAACAGAAATTTTCGATGCTCAAAGTTTCAGAAATTTTATGGAAAAGTCAGGGTTTGAGATAAGCGAAAAAAGTAGTAAAAGTGTCTCTTTCATACCGTGGATATTGAAATTAGATGAGAGATCTTATATTTTTTATTTTGTGGATTTTATAAAAGGAAAAAAGATCTCAAAACATAAATTCTAACCGGCGATATCTATTCTAGACCAGACAGAATATCGATAACAAAATCGATTATTGATTTTCCTATTTTTATATATATATATGAAACCAAACATTATATTACGTATTATATCTATTATAAATAGTACAATTTTATCTGTATCTTTATTTGTCAAGGACTTGAAAAGTAAAAAATATGGTAAGAGGATAGGCTGAACAGTACATATACTCTTCTGGAAAATAATTAGAACTATTCAGTGCTTTTCTCCAATATTAAATTATAATTAAGAGTACTATGATTCGACATAAAGTTAGTGACAATTAGAATTTAACATATAAAATATAAAAGTGTCTTCTCTTATGCTACAAGAGTAGGTAAAGATATCTAAATAATTGGGAAATAACTGACGTTAAGTCTTTCTTTAAAAGAAGACAAGTATGTCCACGCCATGATTAAGAGAGAACACAATCTTTAGTGTACAGAACGTTGGTATATATATACAAAAATCTTAATTATTGTATAATTCGGTATATTTGGTTAAAATAAAAGCCGATGTGGTCATCTTTTCTATTTTTTATAACTACTAATACTAGTATGATCAATGAATCAAGATGCCATCTTCTAAGCAGATTTGGTGCTTTAGCTGTAATTCTATGAAAACTATATGTCTTCACGATTCTTGCCCTGAACATTGTGATCTTTGCAATAGGATTAGACAATTAAGGAAATAATGAATGAGAACTAATAATGTAACATAGCCTTGCGTCCAGATTTATCTCTATTTATCTGTCCAAATTCTGTCATAAATCTGAGTTTTTTTTCATTAAATACAGTACCATCTTTACATACAAGTTGTTCTCCAATACAACAACTTCCACATATACCAATTCCACATTTCATATATCGTCCGAGGCGTGCTTGAACCGGCAATGAGTATGATGAAGCAATGTCAAAAACCTTTTTCATCATTAATTCAGGTCCACAAGTATATACATTATCAAATTTTTCATTCTCTAAAATGTACGCCATGACATCTGATGCCTGCCCATGAATTCCATAGCTTCCGTCTTCGGTAGCGACAACAAGTTTGTGCATAGTTTCCGAAAGAAAATGATTTGCTTGTTTTTCGAATAATACTTCATCTTTGGATCTAGCACCAATAATCAAAGTGGTATCTACTCTGCATTTATTAAGCATTGTAGCCAATTTTAATAGTGGAATAAGGCCAATTCCCTCTCCAATTAGCAGCACTTTTCGGGATTCCTTTTTAATTTTGAAATGATTACCATAGGGACCGCGAATTCCAACCATCTCGCCTCTACTTTTATTATAAAGTTGGGTAGAGCCATATCCTTGTTTATGTATGGTGATAGCGGCATAGTCTTTTTTAGCCCATGACATAGGGCTCATTGGTAATTCTTCTGCTCCTAGTATCCAGACCATAACAAATTGTCCTGGTTTAGACTTGGAACAAAGATTATCTTTGAAAATAAGAGTTCTAATAGTAGTAGTCTCTTGTACAATGTGATCGATAACGACGATCCTTATTTTATTAATATCTGTGGGCAAGCCCTACAATCTCTGTTACTTTATTAAAGCCCTTACTTTCTAAATATTTTTTTATACCACAAGAAATATTTCTAAATGCTGTTATACCCTCATATCCTATCACACTGCCTAATTGTACAACTGATGCTCCTGCAAGCATAAATTCAACTGCATCTTGCCAAGTAAATATGCCCCCACATCCGATTACCGGGATTTGAAGATTTTTTGAGATTTCGTAGACGCATCTTATAGCGATATGCTTTAATGATTTACCAGATAATCCTCCTATTTTGTTACTAAGAACTGGCATTCCAGTTTCTATATTAATTGTCATAGCACGAATAGTATTAATTGCAGTGATCGCATCCGCTCCTGAATCTATGGCAACTTTTGCGATTTTTAGTATATCGGTAGATCCAACTCCAACCTTTATTATTACTGGCTTTTTGCTATTTGATTTGATAGTTTTAACAATACGGCCAACCATCTCGGGATCATCACCCACTTCCATTCCCATCTTCGCCACATGAGGACAGGATAGATTAATTTCATAACCAACGATATTAAGATGATTAAATTTTTTTAACATAAGCGGAAATTCTATCTCGGACGTTCCTACAAGACTTATTATGATTGGAACTTTTTTATTATGAGCTATCTCATTTGAAAATTCCTCAGCACCAGGATTGGAGAGACCTACAGCATTTATATAACTACTATTTTCTAAAGAGACAACAGTAGGATTTCGGTAGCCTTCGATTGGCTTAATACTTATGGATTTACTTACAACGGCTCCGGCACCAGATAGATAGAGCCTATTAAAAATATCCTGAGAAATCCCTAGAAAACCTGAAGCAAGCATCGTTGGATTACGAAGTTGTAAATCTGCTATATCAACAGCTAAAGATTGATCGAAATGCTGTTGACTCTTTTTTTGTCCTCTATGCATTCTCTTAATAGCAGAACCTCTTAATTAATATTTTTTCTTAATTATGTTAAACAAAAATTTTTTATCTTGTTCTACAAAAAAATGTACGCATAATATTAATTCTTAATGACGTAGATATACTAATATTGTTAGTTTAGTACATAAAATATTAATCTTGAATTAGGAAGGACAATTGATTTGTGTGTTATTGCATCGATAGGTAATAACCAAAATGCATTATATACGTATGTTACTACTATGATACTATAAGTATAATGCAAATAGATGGTGACATAAGCAATTCATACTTATGCTATTCATTATTCGGCAATAATTTGATCACTCGGTCATAGATATCAAAGTTGATGTTATTACTTCTAAAATAAATCTATAAAATACAAGAGATGCTTAATATAATGACAGAAAGTGGGCAGATTATTTGATCCTCATATTCATATGTATTCACGTACTACTGACGATTACGAGGCTATGTCTAAAGCTGGTATAGAAGTAATAGTTCAACCTTCGTTCTGGCTTGGTAGTCCTAGAACCTCCATTGGAACATTTGAAGATTATTGGGAACATATGATAACATTTGAAACAAAAAGAGCTAAAGAATTCGGAATTGAACACTTTGTTTGCATTTCAGTCAACCCGAAAGAAGCTTTGGCTCGACCAATGGCAATCGATGCTCTAGAACCAATGAAAAAATATCTCGAACGAGAGAGAGTAATAGCTGTTGGAGAACTTGGCTATAATTTGATTAATGATCTGGAAGAAGAGGTTTTTATAAAACAGATGGACATCGCCACAGCAAAGAATATGCTGATAATGATTCACCTTCCACATAATAACAAATTGGAAGGAATGAAAAGGATAGAACGCATTCTGAACAGTGAAGAAAATAGTAGCATAAATTATGAGAGAAGAAAGATACTGATTGATCATAATACGGAAGAAACTATTGAAAAAACAATTGAGATGGGTGCGTGGGCAGGCCTGACTGTTTATCCTCTTACTAAACTTTCTCCTGAACGAGCTATAAAAATAATAAAAAAATATGGAACAGAACACATTATGATAAACAGTTCAGCTGACTGGGGCATATCCGATCCACTAAGCGTACCACTTGTAGCTAGGGAAATGAGAAAAGATGGATTTAGTAATAATGATATCGAAAATGTGACATTCTATAACGCCTATGACTTCTATAAACAGTCTCCTAGAATGACTTGGAATCCTTAAGATTGGTAGAAGTTACCTATGAAACTGGCATTTAGCACTAATGCATTCAAAAGATATTCTTTGGAGGAAGCTGTAAGCATGATCGCAGAAATCGGATATGAAGGTATAGAATTATTGTGTGATTCTCCACATGCCTATCCTCCGACTTTTCAAGAGAAAGAAATAAAATCCCTTAAAGATCAAATTGCAAAATTTAAGCTTCAAATCTCTAATCTAAACGCTTTTACACTCTATTCTATTTCAGATGTTTATCATCCGTCGTGGATTGAAGATGACAAGGAATCAAGAGAATTACGTATAACACATACTGTTAATTGTATAAAACTAGCGAAAAAAGTTGGGGCAAAAAATCTGTCGACGGAACCTGGAGGACCAATCAATGAAAGAAAAAATACTAATGTAAAATACCTCGAAAAATTATTCATGGAGGGTTTGAATAGAGTATCTCCAATTGCTGAAGAAGAAAATATAAAAATACTTATAGAACCAGAACCAGATCTTTTACTTGAAAACTCTAATCAGTTTTTGAATTTCATTAAAAATTTAAACACTAACCATGTAAGACTCAACTTTGATATAGGTCACTTTTATTGTGTGGGTGAAGATCCGGCTGAAATGATTTGCAAGTTATGTGAATATATTGAGCATTTCCATCTAGCAGATATTGCTACTAATAGGATACACAATCACCTAATACCTGGTGAAGGATCAATTAATTTCAGATCAGTTTTAAAAACAATTGAAACAATTGGGTATAAAGGTTTTGTAACGGTAGAACTTTACCCTTATCAACATAATCCAAACGAGGCTGCGAAAAGAGCCTATGAATATCTTTATGAGATATTATACTAATATTGCCTAATTTACCTCAAATGCTATCATTTTCAAAAAGGAATCAAATAAGCTCGATTTAAGAGTTCTTATATAGAATATAGTGAAAAAACCTGAAAGATATCATATAGGTAATGGAATATTCTCATATGATTTAATACTCTGAGACTATATAATTATAGGGATCCTTGGCAGATTCAGTGATAGACTTGATTATTAAAGATCAGTAGGCGTTTACAATATAACTTTCCTAGAATTCGAATCACATAATAGTACAATCAATTATTGGCAGGTCACTTGTATAAAAATTATTAAGAAAATCATAGGGGCTCTGTTAACCTAAAGTTGTTCTAGATATTTCTGGAATTATGTAAGCATGATGTGTCATTTACATTCTACAGATTCAGTTAAACGTATAAGGACACATCCTACCATAGCTGCATATGGTACGTACCTGTACTTCAGTTCCAGAAGTTATAGGTTTGCATCCAAATCATATTAGAACCAATCACAAAGAGACCAAGCATGTTTCCATTTGGAAATGGGTACAGAAATACTCTGCATTAACAGACAGAGATTTGTAGTAGGAAAACAAGAAATCAAGAAAATATTTGTAGATGAAACCTTGTTAAAGATAAATGGTCAAGATTACTGGCTATGGTTAGCCCATGATGAACCAAATCTGCATGTGTATTTGCTATTTCACATTTCAAGAGAAAGAACAATTTTTGTATGCTATCAGTTCTTTAGGCAGAGATAAGAACAAGATTTGGAAATAAGCCTATCTTTACTGATAGTGTGCTCACTCGTATAATGATGTTTGCAGATGGTTAAGACATGCACATGTTATCTATAGAACAGAACTCAAAAATATCATGGAAAGATTCATTCAGCAACAGATCAGAGACAGGACTGCATATGCTTCGATGATAACCTTCCATGTAAAAACCACAATTGTGACAAACAAGATTTTGACAATTGGTTAAGAATATATTTCTTGTATCGTATCTGCACATGAAAAAAGATAGAATAGGATTCACGGATTTTGTAACAGAAAATGCTAAGTTAACAGAGCCAATCATAGCAAAAAATGAACATATCTTATTACTATTACTCTATCAACAATTAGATTATCAAATACATTTTAGTGATTTTCTGATGAACTATTAACAGTCCTTTTTTTGGGATACGCGGCTACCGACTCGGCTATAATAATTTAGCATTTTAGTGTGAAGATAGTTATAACTGATCTCAGAATGAATATAAACAATCAGTTATTATAGTTGATCGAAGGCCTGTCTCGAAAACTCAAACTCTTCTCTTTTTCTTTACAACAGCCATTATAATATTAACTTTGACACAAACACGTTGGTTTTTTTTTATTTAATAACCGGTTGATATGAAGGCAAGCGCCGATTATTGTTATTGCTTTGTGTTATACACATGTATATACTAGCACATGTATATTGCGATTGATTAGTCCAAATGTAATACGTCAATCTTTCTGAAAATAGATATTATCCCACTTAGGAGAAAATATTTTAAAGATATATGTTGGTATTTACAACCAAGATGGAGCGAGGTTATTGGTAAGGCATATTGTTATCCTTGATATCGTTGGGTTAGAATCAAGTCACCTAAATTCGAATCTACTTCCAAATATTGCAAAGCTTGCAAATGAAGGAGTGAGTTTTAAAGTGGAACCTGTCTTTCCTGCAGTGACATGTACAGTTCAAGCCAGTTTACTGTCAGGACAATATCCCAACCAACATGGTATAATATCTAATGGATTATATGATAAAGCCAATTATACTGTTTCTTTCTGGGAGCAATCAAGTTCTTTAGTTCAAGCTGAAAGAATCTGGGATATCGCGAAACGACAAAACAGATCTTCAATCAAAACTGCTGTCTTATTCGGCCAAAATACTTTGTATTCTAAATCAGATATCGTCGTTACTCCCAGACCTCTACATATGGAAGATGGCATGGTGATGTGGTGCTATTCTAAACCCATTGGTTATTATGAAGCCCTAAAGCAAAAATATGGCGAATTTAACCTTGCAACTTATTGGGGTCCTTTAGCATCTTACAAATCGAGTAATTGGATAATGCAGGCAGCATGTGATACGCTTGAAAACGAAAGACCTAATCTCATGTTTACTTATATGCCTCATGTTGATTATTCAGCTCAAAGGTTCGGAAAGAATAGTAATGAGGTAAGAGAGGATTTGAAAAGAGCGGATGAGTTGGTGGAAGGAGTAATACAAAAAACAATAGATTTAGGTATTAAAGATGATACACAATTTGTTATATTCTCTGAGTACGGATTCAATGATGTTCTATATCATATACCATTGAACAGGAAACTTAGGGATGCGGGTTTACTTTCTGTAAGAACAATAAATGACAAGGAATACATAGATTTTGAATTTAGTAAAGCATTTGCTATGGTCGATCATCAGATAGCACATGTATATATAAACAATGCTTCTGCTGAACAAATTAAAAGAGTACTTGAAAAAATTGAAGGAGTAGAAAGAGTGCTTTCAGGTGAAGATATGAAGACATTGAAAATTAATCACGAACGTAGTGGTGATCTAATTGTGGTAGCTAATAAAGACACGTGGTTTAGTTATTACTGGTGGTACGAAAATGAAAAAGCTCCTAATTTTGCGAGGACCGTTGATATACATCGCAAACCTGGTTATGATCCTGCAGAACTTTTCATTGATCCAAACACAAAGTCCATATCACTAAATCCTTCTAAAATAAAAGCATCTCATGGAAGACCTCCTAATAATGCTACAGAAGAAGGACTAGCACTCTATGTATCAAATCAAAAATCAGTCATTTCACAGAATTCTCAAGAAATTGTTGGCTGTGTGGATATTGGAAAATACTTAATCAACCTGGTTTCTTTATCTTAAGGTAATAGTGTATAGGAGCCTGACTGACAGATGACTTTTAAATATTCTATTACGCTTTCGTCTTTCCGAGATATTGAATCCATAGAAAAAACACTTGATAGATTGGTATACCAGGGCTATGACGCGGTTGAAATGTATGGTGAACCAGATAAATTAGACATAAGAACAATACGAGAGACATTCTCCTGCTTTGATATTACTGTTTGTGGTATAACAGGAATGTGGGGATCGTCAGGCCATGATGATTCACATAAGAGAAAACTTATAAGCTGTAATCAAAGTATCTTAAAACATTCAAAAGAATACGTAAAGCGTTGCATAAAGCTTTGTCATGAATTAGGGGGAAAAGAGCTCAATCTATGCCTCTTTGCCGATGATGAACTTGCAACATTTGATAGGAATCATATCCTTCTTCCTGACGTTAAAAAAATACGCATAATACAAAATCTGCTACTGCCTATTCTATATGAGCTAACAGAGTTTGCTGATGATTACGATATAATGCTTCTATTAGAGCCACTTAATAGATATAGTACACCATACTGTACTACTGCAAACGATGCAGTTTATATTGCAAAACAAGTTAATCACACTAACTTTGGGATATTGCTTGATACTTTTCATATGAACATAGAAGAAGATTCATTTGAATATGCAATACTCACTTCTGCAAACCTATTAGGTCATACTCACTTCGCCGACAATAACAGAAAAATGCCCGGTTATGCACACATTGACTTTAAATTAGTTCTCGACTCATTAAATCGTGTAAAATATAATGGATATATCAGCTTTGAGCCGATTTTGAATAATGACTATCTTACTTCTACCCAGCAGGGATTAAACTTTATCAAATCAGTAGTGAGAAACAAACGCACAGAAGACTAATATAATAAAAAGTTGCAACTACAAAAATAACAAAATCAAGCTAGGGATCGTTAAAGAGAACAGGGATGAATTTGAAAATACCAATAATGAAAGAACATTTGTGATTAGAAAAAGACTTTAATGCTAAACGATTAATATATTGATGAAAAAATATATCATGAAGAGTATCATTTAATTAGTATACAGATAATATCATTGAATCTCAGGCAAAGAATATGTTTATCCATAAAACCGCCAAGTCCGAATGTACTTCAGAATTTGCTCGAGACGTCACCGAAGGCTTGCGAAGTTCGAAGAAAAAAATAAAGCCCATGTATCTGTATGATAAATTAGGCTCATTACTTTTTGAGAAAATTTGTCTTCAGGAAGAATATTATCTTACCAGAACTGAAAGAGTGATCTTACAGGATTGTTCACCTAAGATAGTGAAGCTGCAAAACAATCATCACATAAATATACTAGAGCTTGGAAGTGGAAGCTCTGATAAGACAAGAATTCTTCTTGAATGTTTTTTGTCCAAACAAAAGCCACTTTATTATTTTCCTATTGATGTATCGGACTCGATGCTCTATCGAACAATTCATAAACTTTCTGTGGATCTCCCTCATCTATACATTAAGGGCATTGCTTCTGATTACGTTGAAGGTATAGTAAAAGTTAGAGATTTTATCCGCTCAAATAATCAATTCCCAAAGAAAAAACTCCTTCTTTTTCTCGGATCAAGTATAGGAAATTTTGAACCTGATGATGCCATAGATTTTCTAAGGACTATAAAGAATAACATGGATAAACAAGATACACTATTGATAGGCTTTGATCTTCAGAAGAACCCAAGGACACTTGAAGCAGCGTATAACGACAAAGCAGGAGTAACAGCAAAATTCAATTTAAACTTGCTGAGTAGGATAAATAAGGAATTAGGAGGCGAATTCAATATCGGAGAGTTTGAGCATCTAGCTTTTTATAATAAAAATCAGGGAAGGATAGAAATGCATCTAATATCAAAGATTGATCAACAAGTTAATATCCAAGGTATTCATGAGACAATTTCATTCAAGCATAACGAAACAATTCAGACAGAAAACTCTTATAAATACACTTTAAGGCAGATATCTCTTCTAGCAGAGGAAAGCGGATTTGAAGTTAAAAAGAATTTTACCGATAAAAAAAAATGGTATGACTTGACTCTTTTTTCCCCAATTTAACGTTGATTGATATAGACGTAAAAGTATAGCTAATTCATAGTAGTTGTAATAAATCAATAACTAAAATTAGAAATAAAAAACTTGATGATTAAAGGGAACAAGTCATAAAAAAATATTCTTTTTTTGTTATCAATTCCTGCAATTGCCGGAGCCGCCATCCTTGATATTGTTATACTTGATTTTCTAGATTTCTCTGAAATGTATATGACAAGGTGATAACAATTGAATTATACTTTATTGGAATAACTTCTTCAGCAATAATAGGATATCTATCAATTAAAATTTTAATACAACCGTCAATTCTATCTTTTTTATGTATACTGCTTTGGAATTGGTACAGCTTAAATGTATATTTTACAGTAGAAGAGAAGATAGCATTATAGTAAGTTACATTTACTGTAAAAACATTTTCATATACTATGTAAAAATATCAATATTCATTATTATTAATAGTGGTTGATAATCTCATATACTTAATAGAATAAGAAACGAAACAACTTTCAAACGCAACTTATATGATATGGTTTGCCAAACGAGATTATGCTAATTCAAGCTCTATAACCAGATATCTTACTGATTTTACAAACAATTAGCAACAGAAAAATTAAAGTGTGCAGGTACGGTCTAGTTACCAAATCCTTTCTAGATTTAAAAGCTGAGCTGTTGCTCTATCATATAATAATAATAATAATAATGATATAAACGAAGGACAAAAAATAAGAGGTCTAAGATGTCTTATTTGCCCATATAATTACTGTAAATGTACTTGCAAGTGATCCAACAATTCCTGTAATTAAAGCACCTATAACTGCTTGGTTCAGAAAGTTCGGCGTTGCCACTGCAAGCCATTGAGCAATACCGGGAAGCGATAAATATGCCACGAACCCTATTCCAAATCCAACTAGCCAGAATACAAAGATCGTAAGCCTCCTAGACAATTTGACCCCCGTCTCTGTAAAACGTTTTGCTAAGAGTTTTTATGGAGCTTCGTCGTTTCATGTCTTTTATATATTCATGCGATAATAAGTATGATTGTTAAATTTTCTAAATAGAATAACTACAAAATTGAACAGACTACGACTGTTAGATAATAAACGTTGAGTTATCCTGATATCGAAATCCTATGATCGTTAAGATCCAAGGTCTAATACATTAAGCATAACAGATTAGAAGTTACACTATATAATTGCAACTTATATGTATACCTCAGTTGTCAGAGAATAAATATTTCTTCGAAAATACTATATATACTCCCATTGTGAAAATCTCATTATTATGGCAACAATTAATGGTGAAACAATAACAGGAATTGCACTGTCTTTCTTGGCTATTCTGTTTATCTATGCCGGCCTTGTTAATGAAGTCTGGGCTAAAATATTACTTGCAGATTACGTTATCTTGGTTATGGGAATAGCGTTTATCATCCTTGGGGTATATTCAATACGCAAACATAGAACAAGCCGTGTCGAGGAACATTCTCATTAGTTAATTTTGTTAGTTTGAGTTTTCAAATTGTTTCATCAATGTAGTAAATCGTTTCATTTCTTTTTAACGACGAAGATGCGATTAAGTTAACTAAGGAATTCATTAAGTTATCAATATCCGAATCTGCTCCTTCAATATTACCTCCAAGTATCAGATAAAGTCGAATATTCGAGCCAAGGACGTCACGCAGTTCTTGATTGACAGTTGCAGTATATGGCCTCAAAGCACCTCTGAATACCTCTGACCTCGCTCTGACTGCGCCAGAAACTTTTTTACCAGTAGGGGCGTCAGGTCCAACTAATACTAAAATTCCATCAGATCCCTTAAATTTAATCGGCTCTTCAGTTGCGCCTTCAGCAGCCATTTTATTAACTGCCTCTCTTGTAACTAGCGCAGGAATATTTATAAAATTCTCAACAAGAGAATCCCATTGATTTCTACTTAGTGTTGAAAGGGGAATATTGTAGTCATAGTCACCAGTAAAATGTACTACTGCGTCTAGAGCTCCAAATTTTGTTCTAACTGTCTTCAAAATACTACTTACATGCTCCTCTGACGAGAGATCAATGCAATGACTATGAAAATCCTTAAATCGTAAAAGATCAGATGAATTACCAGTCAATATAATTATCTGTTCAGCACCAAACGAGCTTAGAATTCGTGCGAATTTCTCCACGCGATCTAGGTCTTTTTTGGCAGAAGAGGTAATAGTAAGAACTACAACTTTTCCCTTTATAGCTTCAGGTACATCGGCCTCAACAACTGTTCCTACTATAGGTTTTACTGGATAGAATATATGATCATTTGGAATTATCCTACCATTTATCAATTTGCTAATTTCTTCATCAGACAAATTCAATACCATTTCAGCAACATCTTCTTGTCTAAGAAACTGTCCATCAACTGACATTTTACTTGTATTGTTCTGTATCTTCTCTGCGATTTCTTGGATTTTACCGAGCATATTTGAAACTACAGTGAAGAGTTTTTCAGTTTCACCAGAAGATTCTTTTCCGCGTGACTTGGCCAATTCCTTTGCAATCTCTTGAATGCCATTTTTGATAGTAGTGTTTTCCTCACCTAGTAGAGACAGTGCCTTAGCGGCAGCTCTTTCGACTTCGATTGATGACAATCCTGGGTATCCTCCAATTCTTAGGAACTCGGCAGCCGCCTTAGGATAAACTGTTTTATAAATTCTATCAGAGTGAACTGGTCCGGGATTAGTGGCTACCGACCTGACACCTTTATCTATCAATTCCCATGCCAAAGCTTCTGCTAATCTATTCTTAGCTCCTTGCGCGGCTGTATAAGGAGTTCTGAATCTATAAGGTCTTTGCTCATATCTATTTTCTTCTGTAAAGAAAGTTCCAATTGTAATTATCTTGGCCCCTGGCTCCATTGCCTGCAGACTCTGAATTGATGTCCAAAAAGTTCCTGTGAGATGAATAGCTACACACTCTTTGAATTCCTTGAAATTTGCATTAGTAAATGTCTTAACTGGACCCGATATACCAGCATTATTAACTACTATGTCAATTCTGCCAAATTCCTCTTTAATAGTTTTGAACATCTTATTTATGCCATGCTCATCAGATACATCTATACCGGGAAAAGATCGTATTTTACCAGAATAGCTATAACTCTTGAAAATATCATTTAATAATGTACTAGTACTATCCAATGGCTCCTTTCTTCTACCCATAATGATTATGTTGGCGCCATTTTCAGCATATTTTTTAGCGATTGCCTGGCCTATTCCAGTTCCGCTGCCTGTGATAACTACGTTTTTACCATTAAAGTTTGAGCAAGATTTTAATGAATCTTTCTCCATAGATTTGGGACAATAGATACATTATTAAAGTTAACCTTGATGACATTATAATTTAAAAACTAATAAAAAAGCTTGAATAATTAATATTTATTCCAATAGTAGCTATTGATCTTCCTCTCTCCTTAAGACGTCTCTGAAGGTCACCAAAAATAAAGAGAAATTTGATTAACTTTTTATTCTAACAATTCTTAATAAAGATAAGATTCCTCCTAAGACTAATTGAGGTACATTAAAGGACTGCAGAAGAGAGATAATTATCAAAAGCATAATTTCGTAGATAATAAGAATTAAATTAAAAGATTAATCGCAAGTAGGATGTGCAGTGCGATACCTATGAAAATTGCATAGTTCAGATATTACAAGTTGATAAATTATACTATTAGGTTGATGAATTATACCATTCATTAAAGTTTTATTCGTAATCTAAAGAAAAGTTCTGAAAGATCGCGATGTGACAATTCGATTGGATATTCACCTTTTTCAACTGTTACGGTATTGTACCGACAACTTAATAAAAACCTGCTTATAGGAATATGATTATTGAGTGGACCAGAAGCAAAATTCAAAATCAATGTTAAAGATGGTTTTGTTGAATTAGAGGGTAAAGAAGCATTTGTAGACCGACATTTAGATAAATTTGAAGAAATATTCAAGTCAGCTATAAAAGAGGCTGTAAGACAGACTCTCGAACACAATGCCCAACAACCGTCTCAGTCACGGGAACTAATAGAGTCCAATCAACAGAAGCGTCTTGACTTTCCAACAACACAAATGTTAAAATCACATAACAATAATAAGCATGTTTTAAAACAGTCTCCGTCTTTACCTCCAATACCGGTTGACCTAAAAGGGAGTGAGAATAAAATAGGTCTTAGGGAATTTTATGCTGATAAAAAGCCATCTAATCATTATGAAAAGACAATAGTCTTTGTATACTATTTGACAAAATTCAACAAAGAAGAGGAAATTAGACTTGGTAAAATACTGTCTTGCTATGAGGAGGTAGATGAAAAAAAACCTAGTATAACTGACATTGTGAAAAACACTAT
>JAREAI010000368.1:0-2761 GCA_029240435.1 Nitrososphaeraceae archaeon
ATCATCAGCAGATGAACGAATAACCCTCTTAAATTTTAAACTATAAAATACTTTATAAGACTATCAATATGTAGTAGACCATATTCTCCAATAAAACTAGATGTTGATATATGCAGTAGTGACAAAAATTATATATGTTAGCAATCAGTAACAATTACTAATTTAATATCGAAAACTGTGAAGAGTAAATAAAAAATTGACATCTATTGGTAAAGTCTTGGTTGGAGACAACTATCCAGTTAGGGTGATGGGAATAATTAATACTAGTCCAGAATCATTTTACAAAGAATCCATTAAAACTAGCACCAAAGAAATTGTTGAAACAGCTATAGAGATGCAGAATAGTGAAGCCGATATAATAGATATAGGTTCAATGTCTACAGCGCCCTACCTTCAAACTATCATTTCTATTGAAGAAGAAATCAAAAGAATGAAACAAGCAATAAACATAGTAAGGAAAAGTTGCAACTTACCAATTTCAATTGATACACCAAGATCAAGGGTGGCTAAAGAGGCTATCGCCTTTGGTGCTAATGCTATCAATGATATTACTGGGTTAAAGTATGACAAAGAGATGGCAGATATTGTATCAAAATCAAATCTTCCAGTCATCGTAGGTGCATATAATAGGAATAAATCGTTACCAAAGGCCAACTTGAACAAAATCTCTGGTACGATAAAACTTCTAAAGGAGAGCATCACGATTGCAAAAAGTGCAGGTATTAGTAACGACAATATAATCATAGATCCATCTATTGGATTTTTCAGAGTTGATGGTAAAAATCCATTCTTTACAGAAATGAAAGATGTACCTTGGTATAGTCGAGATATTGAAGTAATTTCAAAGCTAAATGATATAAAGAAACTGTCAAAACCGATTTGTATTTCAGTTTCGAGAAAATCATATATAGGTAAGTTATTTAAACTGGATACGAAGGACCGCTTAATTCCATCACTGGTATGCGAAGTAATGTCTACCTTGAATGGTGCAAACTTAATTAGAACACACAATGTAAGGGAGACAGTGCAGGCACTTACGATGTTAAGATTACTTCATTAATGATCTGAAGATTATTATAAATGGTTATTTTAGCTCCTTCTCAATCTTTATTTAGATTATCCACACATTCTTTCTCATCTGACCATATGACTATTTTCCTAGCTTACAGCTACATAATAAACAATCAGATATTACTGATTAGTTATTATAATAAGCATTAGTAAAGAGTTTATAATACTCATAATATGAATATAACAATAAAAGCTATTTTTTAAATAAGTAAACGCTTATAATCCGACAAGGCGGCTAGAGAGTAAGGGAATATTGGATATTAAAGAGGGTCTCACGTTTGATGATGTATTACTTGTCCCTAAACGCTCGCCAGTAATTTCCAGAACTCAGACAGATTTGAAAACAAAACTGTCTAGAAATATTACCATAAATATTCCGCTTGTAAGTGCAAATATGGATACAATTACAGAATCTGGAATGGCAATAGCTTTGGCCAGAGAGGGAGGAATCGGGATTATTCATAGGTTTATGACTATTGGAGACCAAGTAGACGAAGTTTTAAGAGTAAAACGTTCTGAATCGGTTATGATCGAGCAACCATATACTATCAAAGATGATATGAAAGTATATAATGCAAAGAAGATGATGCGGGAATATGGCGTATCAGGTTTGCTTGTAGAAACCGAGGATAGGACACTTGACGGCATTATTACCAATAGAGACATTATATTTGAAAAGAACATGGAACGCAAAGTTGCAGAACTGATGACTAAGAATGTTATTACTGCAAAATATGGAACTACAATGGAGCAAGCAAAAGAAATTCTTCACAAACACAGAATTGAAAAATTACCAGTAGTTGATGATAAAAAACGAATTGTAGGTCTTATTACAAGTAAAGACATTATGAAAATGGATCAGTATCCGTCTGCTTCTAAAGACAAAAAAGGCAGACTACTTGTTGGAGCCGCAGTCGGAGTAAAAGGCGACTTTTTGGAAAGAACGGAAGCACTCTTAGATGCAGGAGCCGATACAATAATAGTTGATATTGCTCACGGTCATAGCGATAATGCTATCAACACAGTAAATATGATCAAAAAAGCATTTCCAAATTGTGAACTCATCGCTGGAAACGTTGCTACCGGTGAAGGTGCAAGGGATTTAATTACAGCTGGAGTCGATGCAGTGAAAGTGGGCGTAGGTTCTGGCTCCATTTGTATTACAAGAGTAGTTACAGGGTCAGGTGTTCCGCAATTAACAGCAGTCACGGAAAGCGTTAAAGTGTCAAGAGAATACGATATTCCAGTAATTTCTGATGGTGGCATCAGAACGTCAGGAGACGCAACAAAAGCATTAGCAGCTGGGGCATCTTCTGTAATGGTTGGCAGCATGTTTGGAGGAACTGATGAGAGTCCTGGAAAAACCCTTGTCAAGAACGGAAAAAAATTCAAAATGTATAGGGGGATGGCCTCATTCTATGCATCACTTGGTAGAAAGTATAGGGAAGAAGGTTTGCAGGTTGTAGATTCTGATGATTTAAATGACTATGTCCCAGAAGGAGTTGAAGCAATGGTACCCTATAAAGGTAGTGTAGTTGAGATTATACGGCAACTTGTAGGTGGCTTACGGTCTGGCTTAAGCTACTGCGGCGCAAAAACAATTTCAGAAATGCAGAATAATGCAGAATTTATCAAAATTACACCTGCTGGGTATATTGAAAGTCAGCCTCACGATGTGAACTTAATGTAG
>JAREAI010000369.1:0-6243 GCA_029240435.1 Nitrososphaeraceae archaeon
AGAAGATGGTAAACTTATTGGTGTAGTTGCTAGACTTGATATATTAAGGCAAAAGTTGAATGAAGGTTTTGTTACAATAGGTGAGAGAAGGGGAATTGCTAAAACTTGAAAATGCTGCCACGGCAGTCTGATGTCTATTTCAAGATTAAAGCCACAAAGAGGCAATTCTGATTGAGGGAAAAAGAAATTGTAAAATAAATATCGTGTATGAATTAAATGCTATCAGATCTAATTTTAGATATAGTATTTTTTAAATTGTTGAATCTATTTCTTAAAGTAACTTTTGTTATTTCTGCTGGAGCATTTTTTACAAGGATTTGACTTTTATTCTTATCAGGATTTAATTCGTAATTTTTGTAGCTAACTCTGTTTTTGCCTTTTTTAGATTCTTTAGAAATCCACATGAGTGTAGATAAGGTATATACAGGAAGAAGATCTCCAATAAATGGTATGAACTCAGCCATGTTTACAGCAGTAGATAGTTTGCTTTTTGTTATGGAATATAACAAACTAGTAACAAAAGAATCAAATATGTCACCAATTATCGGTGTACTAAAAATTGGAGCTGCAAAATAATCTAAAGCATCGGCTGTAACAGATATCCCAAGCGCAGTAAGAGCTTTACCTCCAAAGGATGTCCCTTCTTTTACTATCTCCATACTTTATTAGTGCTTATTATGTATTATATATGTATCACTAGTGATTTTTTATGAGTCCTAGTTATTATTAATAGGTTTTTGTCACAGTTCTCTCTATAAAAAAGAATTCTATAAACATGAAAATCTTTGTCTTTCTAAGACTTTCTAATATATGGTCATATTATCTATTACGCTCTTTGTGTTTACTAAGATGTTATTCTTAGCATTTCAGTTATACATTTCTTTGTTAGCACTAGCCATATACCTTACCACTAGTTTATATATTATGGACGTATAAATCGTTCTATGAATATAAAAAATAAAATACCATGGACTTTGGTAATGGGAACAGCAGGCGTTACTATTGCAGGTGCTTTTAATGGGACAGCCATAATGGGAATAGCAAGTGTTATCATGGGAGGGTCGGCAATGGCAACAGCACTTTTAGTAAGACAAGGGATAGAGAAGAAGAGATTGAATCCGAAATTAGCTATGGAACTAAGATAAGATAGATAAGACATATATACGATAACTAACCAACCCTTTTTACTATTTTAATCTCTTTTATTTTGGAAGACATTATATTGGAAGTATTTGTCTATTGTAGTCGCATTGATGCTCCATCTAATGAAGTCTTTGCTTGGCATTATAGAGATGATGCTTTTGAAAGATTGATTCCCCCATGGTGGCGACCTTTCATTGTTAAAGACAGAGAAAAGAAGGAGGAGGAGGCATTGATACTAGTAATGGTAGTTACGTTACGTTACTATTCAAATGCCCTTAGTTAAACGTACAAGTATTACATATATTGTAAAGCATATAGACTACATAGAAGGTAAACAATTTCGTGATATTCAAATCTCAGGACCTTTTTCTTCATGGAGCCCATAATCATTTGTTTGAATCCTATAGTCAAGAGAAAACTAAAAGAGATGTTTGAGTACAGACATAGAATAACCAATCAGGATATTTATGCTCATAATGATTCTGCTAGGAGTAGCAAAAATAGTAGTAGTAATATAATTCCTATGACTCTACTCCTTACTGGCTCTACTGGATTTATTGGTACATCTTTAGCATCCTTTCTCACGACCGGAGGATACAAAATAATACGTCTGCTCAGATCACAGTCTCGATTACAGTCCCAACAATTGGAAAATACGACTCAAAAATCTGTTCACTGGGATCCTATAACAGGATCCCTTAATTTACCATCAATAGAAGGAGTAGATGCGGTAGTTAATCTAGCAGGAGAAAACATCTATGGAAGATGGACAAAAGAAAAAAAGAATAGAATTTTATCAAGTAGAGTACAAAGCACTAAATTTCTATGCAAATCTTTGGCTTCTCTTAAAAAACCACCTAAAGTGCTGGTATCAGCTTCTGCTACAGGATATTATGGTGATAGAGGAGAGGAGATTTTGTCAGAGGATAATAATAGTTCTCCAGCTGGCTCTTCTGATTTTCTATCTGAAGTTTGTTGTCAATGGGAAAATGCAACAGAAATAGCAAAACAAGCTGGGATCAGGGTAGTCAATATTAGAACAGGTGTAGTTTTGGGTGCTGCAGGAGGTATGCTAGCAAAAATACTTCCACCTTTTAAGATGGGATTTGGTGGTAAGGTAGGAACTGGTAAACAATGGATAAGCTGGATTGGATTAGATGACCTTTTAGAAATTATATCATATCTTATTAATAACGAATCGATTAAAGGTCCAATTAATGCAGTGGCACCAAATCCAGTAACTAATGCTGACTTTACAGATACACTCGCAGCTATTCTATCAAAACCAGCAAAATTTACTATTCCTTCATTTATAGTAGAAAAAGTATTTGGAGAGCTTGCTAATGCAGTTCTGCTTACAAGTACCAGAGTAGTCCCAACTCGCCTTCTTCAGACTGGTTACCAATTTCGTTTTTCAGATTTAGAATCAGCTCTTAGACACACATTAGGTAAGACAATAATAAAGACCATAGGAAATAAAAGTAATGTCTGAAGGACCAGAGGTAAAACGCACAGCAGATAAAATATCTGAGACGATTTTGGGAAAAATGATTGTAGATATTCATTGCAAAACGTTAAAAGATAATAATATAAAATCAAAAATAATTGGTTCCAAAGTCAAGTCAGTAGATACCTATGGCAAAAATATTGTTATCAGCTTTACATCTGGAGTATACCTTCGCAACCATATGATGATGTGGGGAAAATGGCGAATATATGATAAGAAAGAATTTGATAGGGGCGAGGCAAAGCCACCTCCACGTATAATCATCAGCTGGTCAAAACAGAACTCAACAAGAAATAATAATAACACCAAAAATAAAAACAAAATTGATAAAAACAATACTACGTCATCGATTCAAAAAACTGTAAAAGATGTCCGAAATGACTCTAGAGTAAGGCTTATTTTAATCACACCTGCTCAAGTAGCAGTCCAATTCAATGGACCGATCCTTCATTTTACCATGTCTGATCCATCAAAACATAAATCTATTGCACAACTTGGTCCTGATGCATTAAAGTCAACATTTGATATTGAAAGTGTACGAAATCGATTACATAAGAGAGGTAAAATGAAATTAGCTGACTTGTTATTAGATCAGACCTTCGTTGCAGGTATTGGTAACAAGTACAAATCAGAAATATTGTTTCTACGAAAGCTTTGGCCGTTTAGAATTGCAAATAATCTATCTCAGTCGGAAGAACAACAATTATTAGAAGAAATTCCACGTGTATTAAAAATAGGTTATGTAAGTGCAGGGCGTACAAGACCTCAGCAGCAAGAAGGAGAAGCATCAAACAAATGGGAATTTAGACACTGGGTTTTTCGAAGGGGAGGACATCCATGTTGGATGTGTGGTACAAAGATTGCCATTGATAGGCAATCAAGTTCTCGTGTAACATTTTGGTGTTCTAAATGCCAGCCTGGAAAGTAAATTCGATGGTTTAATCCTTTTCAATAACAGATAGATAACTTGGTTATATAGTATTACTTTATAACATTCTTTCAGAGTCTAATTAACTGCTAAAATTATATTTTGTATAATGGGAGGCAAGATCAGAGATATAAAGGAAACTACTTCTAATGCAGCAGTAATTATACGTCAATTTGGAACACCAGAAATGCAGATGTCTCTGGACAAAATTAAAGAAACTGCTAGAACGGCGCAATCAATAATCGAATCTTTTAAGGACCCACAGATGGTGAAGAACCTAGAAAATCTTCGCATAACAGCTGAGGCTATGGAAAATATCACTGTGAAAGTTGAAAAGATGGTAAAAGAAATTAAGCAGACAGGTGTAATTGATGAAGCAAGCACAACTATTAAGTCAGTCAGAATTAAGATGGATTCAGTAGAAAGTAATCAAAACTTTGCCGGGATTAGCTCTGCAATAAGAGAAATGTTAGAATCAATTGCTGGTCTAGTAGAAGAATTAAAAATTACAATTGCATCTTCTAAAAAAACAGGAACTATTTATAAGCCTTTTCAGCAAAACCTAATAAATAGTAAAAATATCTGTGTATTTTAAAAGAAATAGCGCTCCTTTTATAGTAGGACTTCATATATATATATATTATGTCACATTCAGATACTGCCAGTACTGATACAAGTACGACCTATACAACTAGAAGAACAAGAATAAGAGATATGACTCCTGAACAAACTGCTGAAGCTATTAAGAATGTTGCTAAAAATATTCGTGAAACATCATACAAGATGCGAGAGGCAGTAAAAGCTATCCGTCAGAGTGGTGCAATTGACGAGCTCACAGAGGCGGTTCGTGAAGCTTCGATAGCAGCTCGCGATACTGCTAAAGAAATTAGCGAAACTGCAAGAGATATGAGAGAGCGTGGTATAATAAGAGAGACTATTGATGCAGCTGAGGAAACTAACGTAGCAGCTCGCGAGACTGCACAGACAGTACGGGAAACCGTAAGCAAAACACAGCAACCACAAACTGCAACAAATCAATCCCAACTCACTGAAAACATTCCGCGAAGGAAAAAATCGGAAACAACATCACTCTAGGTTTATTACAAAGGCTGCATTAGGATATTGTCATCAAAGTATTGTATAATATTTTAAAATCTGAGCAATGTGCTCTTGTTTGCAACATTCACTGCTATCAATTATTAGTGTCTTGGTTGAAAATCTAATTAAATTATCATAAAAGTATACTAATAGAGTATCTCACAATTAAGCGAACATAGTCAAAGTAGAAGAGATAATATAATAATACTATTTATACAAAAAAATCTAACTAACTTTGATGAACGATAAAACAAAGAAGTATACGGTGAAATGCCAAGTATGTGGTAAAGAGATTGGAGACACATCAAAGCCAGATTTTGCAGAACAACATATTAATGAAAATCCAGGTCATCTAGAATACAGAGTAATTGTAGAAATGATATCACCTGCTGTTCCAGATCCTCAACCAACTTTAAATGCAGCCAATGTTCCGCAAAAGTAATGGGTTGGTCACAATTACCATCATAGTTACAACAACTGGAAGTATAAAAATTAGCAGCTGTTTCTGCTGGCATCAAATAATAGCCAAAGATTAGCTTTAATAACTTTTAATTACTAATTCTAAATATGTCAGAGAATATAGAAAGCGATGATTCAGAAATAGAAGAAGAAGAAGAAGATGAGAAAAATAGAAAAGAATTACAAGAGAGAGCAGATGCACGCGCAGAAGAAAAAGGAAAAGGATAATCAGCAGAAGAAGGAGTAGAGATAAGAGAAAAGAAAGCCGTAAATAAGGAAGAAGCTAATTTTAGCTTTGTTCTGTTCCATAGAGCTGCAAACTTTGGCATGTATTCATTGCCGTTGTAAGAGCTTTCCATCTAAACCATAATTTTTCATTTATCATTTTTGTTTTATAAAGACGAAGTATAAATTCAAATAAATCTATGAATGCTACTATAATATAGTATTCATGGAGTATTGACTAGTGCAAAACGTTCTGCATAAAGAGGAATTTCTTTAGCCATTTTTGAAAAAACTTTTTCGTTCAAGTTTAATCATTGCTTCCATTATTCTAGCATATATTTGGTATTCGCTTTGTATTGTATCTATATAATTTTGTTTTACTTGTTAAACTATAAGTTTAGTACTGCAAATTTATTTGGCAATAGTAAGTCTCTAATCAAGGCAGATGGGGGTAAACAAGATGATTTTATAGTAATGGGTTGGTAGCTTTGAAGGAGAACCAATGACTGTAGTAATGAGTTAATTATGATACAATACAGCACCTATTTTGAAAAATAGAAAATATAGTATCAATAAATTAAAGGCGGGCTCGAAAAAGTTTAATGTCTTATTTACAAAGTGATATCAACGATGAATCCTCATCATAAAGTATTAGTCATTTTGACTGCTATCATTATAGTTGGGCTAATTGCTATTCCAATTGGTAATCAAAGGTTTATTGATAGAGCAATAGCACTTGAAGTATCATTTATTGTATTAGCTATACTTGTCTGGTGGAGAGGCTGTAGAAGAAAAGCACTCTACGTTTGTATAGCACTTGCAGTAGCAGTTATTATAGGTAATAGTTTAGCACCACGACATGTTGAACTGATGATAACCTTTG
>JAREAI010000370.1:0-2757 GCA_029240435.1 Nitrososphaeraceae archaeon
AAATGGCAAATAATCCATAAACTTTTTTAGCCATACAAGATCTGCAGAAGAACCATTCCATTTGAATACTGGAGTATCGGCATCGGCATCGATGGCTATTGCGGATAAGGCTCTAGATCTGCCATTATTATCGTTATCGTCGCTATCCTGAGGATGGAGTTGTCTAGTAACATCAATCCGGGAGAAAGAATTCCATTGGGTTGATAAATGCTCAAATTCTGAAGGTTTTTCCAGCTGATAATGTAATCCTTTATTTTCGCCAGGTTTTATTGCTAATATATTTGCGTCTGTATTGGTTGCTAATAATATTGCAGAGGCAGCCAACACAAATATTCCAGACAGCTTTATTTTATTTTCAATTACTGGCGTGTTTGATACATTTTTTTTCTGTGATGGACTAGATAATACTAAAGCAGCAATAAGCGAAGGACCAATGACTAACAGAGCTGCCGAAAGTAGAACAGATTCTGCGCCCAATCTTTGCATTAGGGGATCAAGCATAAGTGTAGCTGCGGCTGCTCCTACTAGATCTATAAAGTACAGTTTGCTTACCTCTCTAGGCATTGCAAAGAATATCAGTGACATTGAGATGCCAGCAAAAAAGAAAGGAATTGAGGAAGTCAAATAGAATAGATAAATAAAATGTATATTTGGTGGGATGACGTACCCTATTACAACTAGGAAGATTGGTACGGATACTGCAAAAATTATAGTGGTTTGAAGTATTTTTGATGGTAGTTGCTCTCTTTTTACTTTATTCTTTAGAATGTGCGTTAGCAAAGATCCAATTCCAAGTCCAAAAAAAGCTATAGAGATCGCCATAAAAGCATAATCATACCACAGGACAATTGAAAAAATCCTAGTGAGTGCAAGCTCAAATAATAATACACTCATTGATAGCATGAAAAGTGTAATAAGGAGAAAATTCAGTAGCGATAGAGAAGGCAATTCAAAATCAACAGTAAATGTATCTCATATAAATTTTCATAAATTAATGATACTATACGATGTGATTAGTCAAAGTATATCAGCATCCATATTCTCCAAACTTTTTCAATGCCATTATAGTCGAACCAAATTATTGCATTTTTATTTGAGAGCACAGTATTTGATGACTGAGCATTACATATATGTTGAGTGATAGATTTAGACATTGCTAACCACTCCATCTATCATGGCATATCATGATAAGGTTTAACCAAATTATGCTATAGTTTTATAAAAAAAGTTGTTGTAATACATTATATAGTTGCCATCATCTTTACCATCAGATTACGCATTATCTATGGACTTCTGTTCTTTTCTTAACTGTAAAGTATTCCAGTATTACTCTACACTGGTAACGTTGGTACATAATCTATTGAAAAAAAGAAACGATGCTGATTTCTACTAATTTTTTCTATTCAGATAAAAGTGTTTATTTTTTAATTTCAATTCTTCTAATGCTTTAGATATAGTAGTTATTAGATTCAATTGAGCACAACCATCTAATAGTAAATAAACACTCATTAAATTATAGCAGTATTTATAGCCTTCAGAAAAAACTTTAAGTAATTGGGATCTCAAAAGGTGTTTTTACTCCTTGTCCTTGGAGTAGGTCTTCTCTATGCTTTTCTAACATCTGGCATTCTGTATTCACAAGCGCAGCTACAACCTCAACTTACACAAAAACCGACAATAGCACTAAAAATTAGTTCGCCTACTGCAGGTCAAGAAGTTCCGGTGGGTGAACTGAATATCACGGGGACATCTACAGATAACGCTACAACTGATTGTAAAGTTTATGTAGATTGGAATGACCAAAAGCCATTTCAAAATGCCACGGCAACTGGTCTTGGTGGAGAAAATGACTATTCAAATTGGACGTTTACATATACTAAGGACTACCATCTCATTACAAATGGAACAAATGAACTAACTTCTAAAATAATTTGTTATGATGGTCTTACTGATTTAACAAAGTGGAACAGTGTGAATATCACTGGAGTAGTAAGAGCCGAAAATCAGACACAACAACCATTAATTGTGGACAATATTACATCTTCTGGAAATGGTCCAGTAAAAGTAGGCTCATCTCCATTAAAGCCAGAGGCAGAACCTGCATCAGTGCCAGAAAGAGCATCCCAATTAGTTCCATATAAAGAAGCAGAGGAAGAGGAAGTGGATGAGCGTGAAGAGGATACGCTCAAAGAAGTAATAGTAGAAGCAGAGGAAGAGGAAGTGGATGAGCGTGAAGAGGATACGCTCAAAGAAATATCTGATGCGGATCCATTTAAGTTACCATTCTAATCAAGAAATTGAAGATAATCTGATATAGATAATTTTAAAAAATATTGTTTAATCTTCAAGACAATAAATAGAAAATGCAGAAGGAGAGAGTACTTATTTGATATTGGAGGACCTCTTAAAGTTTCTTTGTTAATGTAACAGAATTTGCTAAAAATTAGTAAAAACTCAAAATTTCATAAGACGCTGCCAGTATACCAGCACCATACTACTACATTCAATAATTTTACCGTATAGGATATTAACTTCTATGTGGGAGTATATCCTAGAAGTTTAACATTGACAAATTTATTCCTAATTGTAAAGATATTTTTGGATTATTTTTATAACATGTATATATATATTATGTAAAGCAGATTTGTACTAATATGAATGCAACAGATTTGATGTCGATAAATGTTGTAGCTGCTAAAGAGAATTTAGCAGCTAGCGAAATTAGTGCTAGGTTACTTCTTGGAGAGTTTAATGGAG
>JAREAI010000371.1:0-4354 GCA_029240435.1 Nitrososphaeraceae archaeon
TTATAATTCACCATAACTAGGTACGTATGTGGGCTCATAGTTCAGTTTGGATAGAATGACTGCCTGCGGAGCAGTTGGTCGTGGGTTCAAATCCCTCTGGGCCCGATTTGATAACCATGCTTTTATTTTGGCCCAACCAATATAATATATCAAAAATTGGATCAGTTAAGCCCTACGACACTATTGGACCAAGAAAATCCTTTGGAAATGTTCATGTATGCACTAAAGGCTCCTGAGTCTAAAAGACAGTATCCTAAAAGGCTAAAGGTATTCTTTGATTTTTTAATATTTAACAATGAATTGTAAAAAATTTCTATAAATAATTCTAACAAATTCTAGTTTATTCAATTATGTACATAAAGTATTTCAAATATTTACTGAACCTGTGTAGTAGTAAAGTTCAATCCCTCTGAGTCCAATGAATTAGTTAATTTAAATGATTAATTAAGATTACAGGCAAAAATGACGATTAAACCTCTGAGCCCAATGAATATCTGTGTATGAAAGGCAGATATGTGTCTGTGGAACGTTATCTTCAAACAGGACTCTGACTGACTGAGCATCTTATAAAATACATCATACCTTAGAGCCAGTTAACCAATTAGGAGTATATACTTTGAAAAGAGTATACAAAAAAGTTACTAAAAGATTATAACAAAATTAAAATCACCGTCAAGCTTACGGTGGAAGCCACCGCTGCACAGCATCAGCCGTATCGCTCGGTTTCGTATTGAAGCAAATCCTTGCTGCCGGCGCATGCTGATGCACGATATTGATCAGTTTCTCGAATAAAAGAAATTTATCCGGAACGGTACGAACACCGGCGCCAATCATGACGCAATCAAACGCTGTCTCTGTCAGTTTCTGAGTGACGACAGTCTCGGCTGTCTCACCAAGGTCAACTAGACACAATTGCACATCATACCCTAAAGAATTAAGAGTTGCTTCGTCCGCTTTAAGTGCTGCCATGAGCTTTTCTGGTGTTAGGTCAGGCCAATTGCTGTAGTCGGCTACCTCCGGCTTCAGGCCAATCAGGATAACTCGATTCTTGGTTCCCATCATCTTATCTCCTTATTTTTATATCTCAAATAGGTTATTAATATTAAGATTAGTAACTGTTATCTCAGTCTTTTTGCACTCCTCATATTCGTAACACTATCACTTATAGTCAAATTCTAGTTCTACTTTAATTGTCTTATAAGATGTGCCAAAAATATTGTGTCAATAACAATTCATAAACCTCTGAATTCAAGGATTTGTTAATTATAATAGATTAAGATTACAGGGAAAAATGACCGTCAAACCTCTGCTATAAAAACAGAAGTGCTACTAACCTATCAAGATTTGTATTTACAATAAGCTTGGCTATTACAAAAAACCATTACTATACTTTACCAGTTAGAATAATGAAAATTTTATTGGATATAATAACCATATTACTAATTGTAGTTACAAGTCAAATCATATACTGCTTTTCTTGTTTTTATTTTATTTCTAAATATAGAATTCTTTATTTATTATTCCAAAATGACCAATGGTAGTTTACTATAATTGTCAATCTATGCATTTACGTAACTCTTAAGCTTTATCTATTCAATAATTTAGGGCTGGTAGTTAAAAAGATATGACACTAACCAAGCCACTTGACTTATTATTAATAGGGGGCTTACAATAATTTTTTCTGTCTACAATATGGATACTTTATCAATAAGTCACTGAGATGCGTAGCTCTTATAACTTATTTGATGTAAACAATCTTGTCCTGATTTACTAGTGAGTGCCTATGATTCCCCTTATTTCATGAACAGAATTAGTGATTTCAGATTCCTCCTCTACGAAATTTTACACTTTAACTAAATTATGAAATGAGTATTTGGGACAAAAATATAGTGTCAATAACAATTCACAAACCTCTGAGCCCGAGACATATCTGTCTCTTCATATTCGCCCAAACCAATACAATGTTAATGCAAATTACAACAGACGTTATTGAGGTTAATCTTATTCTGAACTTTCACTTTGTCCTAAAAGCACCCGAATCCAAAAGGCAGTATCCTAAGAGATCTGAAAAGTTGGATTATCTTAAACTTGATGGAACATTTGAAGACAAAGCATTATAATTCTCTAATAAAGCAATAGAAAATCCTCAGTTGTTGACTAATAAACTTGTTGAATTTGCACTATACCAAAAACAACGAGTACAAAAAGGAGATAGACAATATAAAAAATAATGTTTAATTACCTCATTGAGACCTTAACCCTTCATTATTATTCGAATTATATCAATAAAAGAGTCAGAATGACTCAAATCCACTTTTTGTTCTATTTTTGCTAAAAAAGTATTTCTCTATATTAAAATAAATTATAATTATCAAAATTAAAAATAAGTTTTTAATAATAAAAGCTAAATACATGATAGTAGTATTTCCTATATAGTAGACTCCTATTTTAGAACCGCTATCGGTATTACTCTCTACGGGCCCGTAGTTTTCTCGAGTTCTCTACTAAGTTTTTACAGATTTACATATGGGAAAATTATAAAAATTTAAGAATCTTCTATTTCTGTATAATCTTCTTCATTAGTGTCTGGTTCCTCATTATTAAGAAATTGTTGTATCATATCTTTTTCATAATCTTCATAATTATCTTCATTAGTGTCTGGTTCCTCATTATTAAGAAATTGTTGTATCATATCTTTTTCATAATCTTCTTCTTCTTCATTAGTATTTGGTTTTTTCATAGTATCAACTTGAAGTTGAGTAAGAGTATTCAATGCTTTATCAATGTCTGAACTATCTATGGCTTTGAGAGCTTTATGTAAAATACTTAGAAATTTAGTAGGCGAAGGTTCTATTTCTAATAATTCTGATTCAACATCTTTAACACCTGTTAGTGCTTCTTCGAGATTTCCATTAACAACTGCTAAGCTTGCTTTCATCAAAGTATCCTTTAATTCAAAGACATCTACTTGTATTAATGCCTGAGCGGTGACATTCATGTTTTGATTTTGTTGTTGTGGTACTGTTTGCTTGGCTGAATTAGTCTGAGCTTGTACGTTTTCGAGCAATGATGGAATAGATAAGAGAGCAAGTGGAATTACCAAGTAGAGAATAATTTTTTGATATTTCATTTGAATGATATAGTAGGAGATTATTTATATGATTTATGAAAAAAATCTCACAGAGAATAAACAAATCAAATTTTCTGAAAGTTTCTTACATGTAAAAGTCTTTTGATAGTAAAACTCATACTCCTATTTTCCGAATACAAAAAGAAAATAATTATATTTATTAAAACAATATTTTATAAGTAAAAATATAAAAGTTTAAACAGCATATATAATAATGCAATAATTGACCATAGATCAGCAAAATTCTAGTTTTAATTATGATTTTGATAATAACAATAATAACAAATCAAAATTCATTATTGAAGAGAGAAGAAGAAGGTTGAAGAAATGAAACTAAAGAGATTATATCATATCGCTTCCATTGGTTTTATAGACCAACATCTTGATCGAATTGATAATACCGAACTTTGTTTAAAGTTGATGTGGCGAAATTATGGCTTAGAACAAGATCCGTACAAAAAGTTTCAAATACTCAAAGACATAATACTTGTACAACCATACCTTAGCTCCTATTATGAAACCACGAAACTAATAATATTCAATCAGACTATGACACAAATAGGAAAAAAGTTTAATTTAATTAATTCTTTGCAATTTCTTTTTATTCAGTGTCTAAATCTTCTTTGATTTCTTGTTTTAATTCATCATTAACTGGATTATTTTCATTTGTTACTGATTGTTCTTGTTGAGTTGACACATAAAAAAGACAGTAAGTAATTATATGAATGAGAAGTATTATAATAATAATAAAGAAAATAAATCAATGGTGTAAAAGAATTAGAATATGTCTTTGAGCAAATAGTATAGGTTCAAGACTCAAGGTATTTATTCTCTATGTAGGTCACAAAGTAATCCGGATTATAGTCTTCATTAAAGATATTGTTAAGAAGCGTTTTGGGCGCATGGACAGATCCATGCTGATGTATTTTTAATCTTAACCATTCTCTGATAGGCTCGAAATTGCCACCCTTGATGTCTTCCTCGTAATCATCTAGGTCTTTGCGCATCTTTGAAGCAATGATCGCTGAAATCAAGTTTCCCAAAGTGTAAGTTGGGAAATAGCCAAATAGCCCACTGCTCCAATGGGTATCTTGAAGCACTCCCTGTGAATCCTTGGTTGGTCTCACTCCAAGCAGTTGCTCCATTCTATCGTTCCAGAATTCAGGAATCTCATAGACGCTGAGCTCATCTCCAAATATTTTTTTCTCTATCTCATATCGTATT
>JAREAI010000372.1:0-3140 GCA_029240435.1 Nitrososphaeraceae archaeon
ATATCCATATACGTCAAATCCCCCTCGTTGTTTTATGTATTTAGCTACAGGTAGTCCAAGTTGACCTAGTCCAATTACGAGTACTCTGTTAAGCTGTGTTACTTCTTGTTGTAGTGTTTCGTATGATTCTGTATTGATGACTTTCGTTTCCACCATGTTTTATGTCAGTCGCAGTTTTTTTATACAATGTTATTTATATGCAGTAACCAACAGAACTATAGTACAGTTCTATCTATATTTAATAATTATAAAACGAATTAGTTATAGTTCTAAGAAATGTTCGATAAAGTATATCCTATAATTTGCAAAGAAGATTTTATTATCTTTCACATATATAAATATATATATTTCTTTAAAGCTTAAATTAATCAATAAGGCATAGTAGACCCATATTAGACGGAATACATGATATTTTTGGTAATTTTTATACTTTAGGATATCATCAAAACAATAGATCAATCAATGTTAATTATTAATTTTACGTCAAATTTAATACATAGTATATAGTGGTTATTATGAAAGTAATGGCTACACAGGCATATTGTGTGAAAGAGGAGCGTTATCAGGAACATGTTCCGTCTGTGATACAAAGATGTTCAAGATTGGAGGAGGAGGAGGTAAATCCTCTAAGGCCAAGGTTGCAATAAAGCAAGCCACCAAAAGTAAGAGTAAGAGCAAGAAAACTACTAAGAAAAAGAAGTAGGGAAGTAGCTGCCTATTATTGTATCTTATTAGGTGGCTACTGGATTTTATTTTGATATGTTGTAATAATATGAAATCCTAGTAAGAATATCTCAATATATTTATCGTTTGTTTCATATTAGACAACCATGTTACAGAGACTATTGCTATTAATAGCTATTAATATTGACGAGAACATGGGAACAGAAAGATGATTCAAGGATGACAAGATACAATTTATAACTCAAGACTAACCAAACACGTTACAAAGCTTTTAGCTCAACAATAGAATCTCCAACCTTCCACTATTGCTGACTATATATGTGCATGAAAAAAAAGAAATTTGACTAGTCTATACTTTACCGTCCAGATTAATCCCAATAGTCTGTTATTAAAATATCGCTATTAACCATTTTTGAGCAATGACATGCCATAATATACTAATTACATTGATAGCACCATAGTCTTAGCTATCCGATCCTATGTGCATACGGATCTAAATGTTATAGTAGAGGAAAAACATCCTGCTTCTTCAAATGGCGATAATATTGTGATCCCTGTGAACATAAACAGAAAAGAGGTAAATTTTATCACTAATTGTTGTAAATGCAGTAGTATCTATAATATTGCCTATCTATGTTAAGTATGTGAGATTATTGTGATAATATTATATTATTTTATTGTTTTTTATAGCTAGTGACTAACATTTTAGTAAATTTTAATACGTTATATTTTCATAGTTAGACAAAAGCGAATTATTGCATGCACTTTGCAAAAGGACTATATGATCAATAAATTACCATCTTGAATATGAAAGCAGAGCACTTCTCTAAAAATATACTTAACCTTCATCCTACCATCAGATTTGCAGGGATAGTAGAAAAATCAGGTCATCTTTATGCCGGCAGTATGAGGCCAGGTATTGAAGAACATCTTAAAGGAAGAAACCCAGAAATCAGTTTTTCCCAGGCAGCATATATTGTCGATTTGAGAAATATGTTCTCAGCAGATCTAGGCAGATTGAATTCAGTTATTTATATTTATAATAAAGTTAAACTGATCAGTATTCCTGTAAAAGAGCATATTCTCGTAGTTTCGGCCGATAATGCAGAGAATACAGACCACCTAATAGATAATATATTAAAATACATTGAATCAGTTGAATCACAATTATTGCTATATCCTCCATCTAATATAATAAATCCCGAAAAGAAACAAATACTGAGAAATCTTCATGAATCTGGCATCCCAGAGGATATGATTGCTGACCAACTTGATCTAGATATCACTACAGTCAAGTCACTAATTCAGGAACTAGATAGGTAGTAAATAGTAATATATGGTAACTTATAGATAATTTTAAACATTATTAATTCTTTAATTCTATAATCAAGTCTTAGAAGAATATTTGTTTTGTAATAAACAAGTTTTTATTGCAATATCATGAAACAATATCAGGTAATACTTGGATTTTAGACATCACCTCCATTACACTTAATGACAGTAAATATTATGGTATTATGTCATATCTCATGGAGATTTCATTTCGTCTAAATCCATTTTTTTCGTAAAATGGTACATTTTTCTCAGAACATTCCAAGACGACTTTATAACAATTCTTTTCTTTTGCAAATGCTAGAGCCGCACATACTAAAGCTGAACCAACACCTATGCCTTCGTATTCTCTCCTTGTAACAACATCTTCTATATGCCCTGCTCTGCCTCCGTCATGGATAAACTTTTGCTCAATTAATAAAGTAATTGAACCTATTATCTGTCCATCATCATTTTTAACTGCTACAAAGATTTTATAAAGTGGAGAGGATTTAATTTCTTGCAAAATTTTTTCAGCCTGATCGATATCGTCGCTGATTCTTCCTACTGTCGTTAGATTTGATAGGGTTTGGAAGAAGCCTTTCTGTAGATCTGCTTGTTGTATTTCGCGTATGATAAAATTGTTTTTTTTCATATTTGGAGTAGTTAAAATAATTCATCCATCTATATTTATAATACCTAGGAATATACAAACAATCTTTAGACAACGTCAATTATCTAATATGACAGACCTGTTTTGATTATCAATCTAAGGTCCCGATTTGTAGAGAAATTATTCGTTTCGTTTATGAGAGCGTCATTATTTAAGCTGAGGTGAGCTTAATGCCATTGTTATAGCATGGACAGCCATAAGATGACAGTTTAGACAATTACTTGTTGATTAACTTCCCACTTATCATATTTCTAATTAACGCTGCAATCCATATATTCCCAAATTCTCGCTAATAAAAATCGCATAAAATTGAAAGATTTATGCTATGAATGAATGAAAAGTGATGTGGTATCTGTACATAATTTTATTTTATTCTATCCTATTTCTTCTTCTTCTACTTCCTCTGTGCCTCTTCTAACCTTAACTTTTTCGCTCTTTACTTCTTCAGTTACCGTACGAGTTTCTATAACTG
>JAREAI010000373.1:0-2708 GCA_029240435.1 Nitrososphaeraceae archaeon
CTGCTAGATTGATTCTGGACTATGAATTGTCTTTCTGGGATACAATTTACAAATATTCAATCATCATCAAATAATATTATAGTAGAATAGATTTTTTATCTAATGGGAAAAGCTGATTTACTCGTATCAAAATACTATCCCAGATTTCGATATTTAAGGAATGTTATAACAAGGTATTACAGAACAAAACGTTTCCATCCAGATTTACCAAATATCTGTTGAGAAATGTGAGTTAGTGAATTAATGTTAGGAAGTATAGCTATATATCTTACCATGAGAAGTTAACAAAGCCAACTATAAATAATTCTTTTATATCTATTTAGTATGTGGAAGATAATTATATCCCAACCACAGTCCCTGCGCTTCTTTCTTCACCCGTAGGTGTTGTTCTAAAGCTCGATGTAATTATCCTTGAAAGTGATGCGACTGTTGATGAAGCAACCAAGCTAATGAAGGAGAGAAACTCTAGAAGTGTTCTTGTTTCTAATAAAGGTGAGGTTGTAGGCATACTAAGTAAAACAGATATACTTTTCAAAGTAAGTTCTCAAAATAGAAATCCGACAAAAGTCAGAATTCGTGAAATTATGACATCCCCTGTACTTGCTGTTGGCCCTAACACAACTGTTAAAGAAGCACTTTCTATCATGGATAAGCGCAATGTAAGACAAATAATGGTTCATGCGTATGCAGCAGTTTTAGGAATGGTTACAAGAGAAGATATACTTCAACAGATAGAGACGATATCAGTTTCTTCACACGATACTGCACTTAATGGAACACCTGTTTGCATTATTGATACTAAATCCATATCTTATATCAAAGATACTAGCAAAGCAAACTTCAGGTGTCCGTATTGTGAATCTCCTTTTGACACAAAAGAAGGCTTCTCAAAACATATGGATAGACTTCATCAGGAAGGAGGAGTTGGTGTGCTTGAAGGTGACGTACGACAGATGTTTGATAAATAGGAACATGGCTCTGTTCATTTAAGCAACATTACTAATAATCATTTTATTATGCATAGTCGTAAACAGGTTTAACCAAAGATCATAATTGTCATCAACGCATCAAAAGCACGCCATTATAACTATCTTGATAGTTTAACGTTAACAGGATTATTACTAACTAGTTTGTTGTATTGAATAAAAAGATCATTAAATAAAATAGTAGAATATGAATGGTTATGAACGAAGGGTCATCATCATCATCCCTACCTTATGAGGTTGTAAAAAAAGAAGGACAAGAACAAGAAAAAACTGGTGGTAAGAAATACACGGAAATGAAAAGAGTTGAGGCATTTATTGCAGTTGAAAAAACAGACAAGGTAGTATCTGCGTTAGAAGCTTTAAACTTACAGGCAACATTCTATGAGTCTAAGGGTATGGGTAAAGGTGAGAAATATAGACTAAGTTATGGCAGAGGAGCAGGAACCACCAAAATGTCATATTCGGAAAGAAATACAGTTGTTACAATAGTAGAAGAGAATAGAGTTGGAGCTGTTGTCGCTGCCATAAGAAGAGAAGCTGCAAAGACTGATAAAACAAGTGCTGGAATAATAGTCATTTCAGCTGTTGAAGACATATTGAGTATTTGAAATTGAGAGACACATTATACATATAGGTATTAAGGAATATAGTTGAAGATAGCTACAATAATGATGATCTGCTAATACATTAAAGAAGAATATAGGAATCAAGTTGTTATTCTTCTTCAGATAGTATTGGCTTTGATAATATCTGTTCTACATCCGCCAAGAAAACAAGTAGTTAACGTCTTCGAGCGGCTATTGTATGTGTCTGCTCTACATACCATCTAATAGTATCCTTAAACTTTGACCACCAATCCAAAAATGAATCAGCACTATCAGCTTCAAATAACAAAAAAACCATTATATTCAGTACCCCATGCATGGATGTATTCTCCCACAAGCTCAATACCTGAAGGTAAGTTATTCTTTAATTCATGCCACTCGTCATTAGCTTTTTGTGTTTCTTCTTTACTCATTGCTTTAAATCGATAAATACTAGAAAGGTTGCGGCCATAAGTACCACATCCAAATTTTGTATTTAAGTCTTATTTGTAAATATACATATTTAAAACAAAGCAGATTAATCAATAATTGGATAGTTTTTATCCATTTCCATGTCTTCTCCTACTTTGTCTATTGAGTTTGCTATTTCAGATGAATATAGCGGTGGTGCTATTTGAGGAATTAGACTGCTGCTCAAATCAGCTCTATAATAATCAAGCTTATCTGGATCATACTTTTGCACAATTTCTAGATGCTCGCCTTTGTTTATTCTTTGCATGACCACATTACGGTGGACATAACTTGTTGCATAGGAATATCCACGGCGCTTTGCCTCTTTGAGAAACTCTAATCTAAGGAGATGACCGCCTGTTTCTCCCCAAAAACCTGGCTTGATACTGATCCATTCCATGTATGCAGTGTTCTTTTTTGCCCAATTTTCATCATGTGTGCCGTGTCTAAGTTGGTATTTCTCTAACCGTCCACCCTTTACATAACCTACAATTTCTCCGGAACTGTCTTCATCATCGTTAGCCTTTACTCTAAGGGTGATTAGTATTGTATCACTACGATCAAGCGACTTTCTAAATCTTTTTTCACTCTTAATGCCTATCGGAACATGTAATTTCCTGTAAATATTAAGCACAGATTCTTTTGTATTGCTCCCAAGGCCATTTTC
>JAREAI010000374.1:0-3416 GCA_029240435.1 Nitrososphaeraceae archaeon
ATGCCAAGCATAGTATTCCTGAGCGCATCTACAGCATAGGTAGCAGGATCTATTATAATTAAAATTGAAAGCCAATCAGGAAGATTATCTATTGAAAAAAGAGCACCACTTAGAAAGAAAATGGGGAAGACCACAAAACTTACAATCATCTGGAATCCTTCTAGACTGTGCATATAACTACCAAGAGCGAGACCTAGGGATGTTAGTGAAAACGATAGAAGCAAAACAACTACGACAGTTTGAACCAAGGATAAAGTAGTATAATGAATACCTATAATACCTCCAACTATCAGAAGTATAGAAACCTGAACTAGTGAATTCGTCATTCCTCCAAATGTCTTGCCTGTAAAAATAATTCCTCTGCTGACAGGTGCAACCATTACGCTTTTCAAAAAGTCAAATTTTCTGTCCCATATAATATACGATCCATAAAAAATGGATGAAAATATGACAGACATACATACTATCCCAGGAAAAATGAACCTTTGATAATCTACATTTGCATTAATGCTATTGATGCCATTTGAGCCCATGCCGGAGCCAATAACAAACAGCCAAAGTAGTGGTGTGAATGTAGATGCTACCAGCCGGCTCCTTTCTCTTAAAAATACTTTAAATTCTCGAAGCCAAACAGCATATATTTTTCCAAAAAGTCCTTCTAAACGATCCCGAATACTACTATAGATATCATTAATATGATGGGCATTTATTTTCATGAACCTACATGCAGAAGTGAGTAAGAGGAATAAAATTGAAGTGTTTAAGATACTATAACTCCTATATATAGAACTCGAATGGAGATATATACATATATATTAAATCCTTCTGATGCCAAATTTTCATTCATATTCTAAACGAAAATTTATGTCCAACACTTAGATTTGCTGATTATGATACAACTACTGACCACAGCTCTGCTGAAGCGGCTCAGTCCAGACAGCAAAGGTATCCTTAGTGATATGGGTCGTTTGTTTAGAGGAATATATTCCTAAAATTTTAGGAAGAATATCTTTTTGTTTTATTATCCTATTTGGCCTGACACTTAGCCTTACAGCGGTACCATCAATGTCGTCATCCTCAAGTACAACTCAATTAGCAGCATTTGCACAACAAACAAGTAATGAACTAGATAATCGCCCTAACATATTAGCAATCATGGGCGATGATTTTGGATGGTCTGATATTGGATCATTTGGAAGTGAAATTAGCACACCTAATTTAGATGCATTAGCAAAAGAAGGAAAAATATTAACAAACTACCATACTGCACCTACGTGTTCACCAGCAAGAGCGTCTTTTCTAACTGGAACTGATTGGCATACATCTGGAATCGGTACTATGTATGAATCAATATCATCAAATCAAGTTGGAAAACCAGGATATGAGACATACATAACAGACAGAGTGGTTACTGTAGCAGAACTTCTAAAAGATGCTGGCTATCATACATTGATGTCTGGCAAATGGCATCTTTCAGGAAAAGACAATGTGAATGGAACAACACCACATGACAGAGGATTTGAAGACGAATTCTCATTGGCTCAGAGCGGTGCCAATCACTTTACATATGAACCATATGGTACAGGACAGGTAACATTTGTAAGAAATGGGCAAGTTGTTCCAAAACCACAAAACGGAACATACTCTAATGACTTGTGGACCAACACAATGATAGACATGATTGACAAGTACTATAAAGACGACAAGCCCCTATTCATGTATCTGGCATTCATGGTAGCTCATACGCCGTTCCAAGCACCACAAGAATACATAGACAAGTACATGGATGTCTATAGTGTTGGCTGGGATAAGATAAGAGAACAAAGATTTGAAAAGCAAAAAGAACTTGGATTATGGCCTGCTAATATGTCTCTTCCAAAAAGACTTCCACCAAATCCTGCATGGGACAGCTTAACAGATGAGCAAAAGCAATACTGGATAAAAGTATCTGCAGTTCATGCAGGAATGATAGAGAATATGGACTACAACATTGGAAAATTAATACAACACCTCAAAGACACAGGAGAGTATGACAATACGCTTATTATGTTTACATCAGATAATGGTAGTAGCGAGCCTATCTATTCGCCATTAGACGGCAAGCTGACGAGCACAACATCAGAGGAAGTCCGAGAGCTTCGAGCGAGATATAACAATAGCATACCCATGATAGGAACTGAAGATTCTGATGTTGGATATGGTTTAGAAGGAACGATGCTTGCTGTGTCGCCATTTCTGGATTCAAATCAACTGAATATGAAGGAGGAATAAGAGCTCCATTTGTTATCAGAGCACCCATGTCAGGTAGTAATATGTCAAGTAGTAGTAATAATAATACTTCACAGGCTATGATATCATCATCATCAAACAACGCTAGTTTACAACAACAAGCCAAAATTGTAGATGCTTTTATACATGTAACTGACTTTACTCCTACATTCCTCGATTATGCAGGGATACCTCATCCCGATTCATACAAAGGCAGACAAGTGGCACCAATGATAGGAAAATCAATAAGAGCTATTCTCGAAGACAAAGCAGACAAAGTACATGAAGATAGCGAAATTATGGCTCAAGAACTCTTTGGGAACTCTGCTATATTTATGGGTGATGGTATTTGGAAAGCATCAAAACACATACAATTTGGACTTGAGCCAGTATGGAAATTGTTTGACATTGTAAAGGATCCTTCAGAGACAACAGACGTAGCCGATCAAAATCCACAAATATTAAAACCAATGGTAGACTATTATGATAAATGGGCAAATGAAACTGGAATAATACCGCCTAATCCTGAGGAATTTGCAATACAAGGCATAGGACCAACAGGAGGGAAGGCGCCTGCAACAAGCGACTAGTAAGTAGATAATTAAAAAATGACTTCCAAAACAATCCATTTTTGTATTTATTTATTTCAGTTGTATAAACTAAAAAGCTAAGATATGATATGACAAAATAACTTAAGAAAACTCTAGAAATATCACTTTTGAATCTTCAGCATCTAATTCTTATTCTGTTCAGTAATCGCTAATTCACGCCGCTTTTATTATTATGTTCTAATATACTCCACACCATCTAAGTGATACTTAATGATAATCCATTTCTATAAAATTGTTAACAAACTAGGTATGGCGTGGGAAGATTTATACTGATGGTCGCAAAGGAATAATTCTACCTAGTTACTTGCTGAATATTTAAATGGGCTGACAATAAATAATAGAAAAATTTCTGCAATGAATTAATTTCTCTGATATTCTAGATTCATTGCTAAATGATAACTTCATTCTAGTTTGTTATTTATTTATTTTGCAGTTAGAAGTAGGTAAATGTTTAACTAATTGTCATATGATTGTTAACTTCAATCCTTTCTTTAACATAAATAAAAGTTTTCTAGCCAAATAGTTTAGATTATAGAA
>JAREAI010000089.1:0-8680 GCA_029240435.1 Nitrososphaeraceae archaeon
CGTATACCATAGTTTTCTATTGTAGCAACGATATAAAAATATCTATACATTAGAATTACTACTGTTAACATATTATTGTTTTTCTATGAAACAATGAATTACAAAACAAAAACTTTGAAGATGTAGATTATTTACACTGTTATGAAATCCTTGACTTGAAATGTATTTAAAAGTCAATCCTTGTAGTCTTCTGACTTGTTCAACTTATTTTGTTCCAGTATGAAGTATTCAGAGTATTGACTATGGTTTGTTTTATAAAAAGATTAATATTTTCTCTAAAGAAACATTTTTGTCTCATTTATTTTATTTTTGCAATACATTGAGGACATACTATAAGAAAATTATAGACATCCTCATTTGTGCTATCTATAAGACACACGAGTTTACCGCAGGTATTACAATGTACTTCTGTCCAGCCTATATATTTGTCAGACACTATTGTGTTATAATATTGTGGATTGTCACAATGACAAATATCGTCATCGTGGATATTATTATCAGATTTGGCTTTACAATCTGGATTATGTAGTTTTATATCATGATAACAATTTTTACACTCTGATTCTACGTCAGTTTCACTCAGCATTATTATGATCTATATTAAGTAAAATTGAGTATTTAAATAGTGGAATAGAGTAGATTTTAACGTAATAGTTACGCATTTGTTTATTTCTTTTTAATGTTCTTTAAAAGTTAGGTATAATAACATATTGATTAAATTTTCTTTCTTTAAAAGCTTCAATTGTTTCTAGCCTCCATGTTTCCTTTCCATGACATTTAGGACATTATACTCAAATAACAGTTGCCTGAAAATGATATTTTATTGTAGTGGTAGTAACATCATCAATATTTGTTTGATTCATTACCATTAAGTGATTATTACTACCTTCTTCTTCTCCTGTTGACTCATTATTTTTATTCAAAGATAGAGTTTGACAAGTGCTATTATAAGATATGAATTGAAGCAGCATCCCAAAAAACAATACAACAACCAAACAAAGGTTATTTGCTTGTAGGGTAAGCATGGTAAGCATGGTATGGTGCAAAGTTTCTGGATTCATTAGGTAATTGTGAATATGTCTGAGCTCATCTCCCTCAAGTCAAAATGAAATCAAGAGGCTCTCCGAGCGAAAAGCAAATGCGAATTCTATATCTAGACGTGTTTAAGAAGTCTGAGAACATACGCCATCCATGCATACTACAACTCATCTTCTTTAATACTATGTGAGAGGACAAATAATAATACATGAGAGCAGCTATTTTCGAAAGACAAGGTCTAGAGTACTTAAACATAAAAGAAGATGTAGAACAACCAACTATAACAGATCATGATGTATTAATAAAAATAAAGGCTGCAGGTGTGAATCCTATCGATTATTTTACAGTATCTAATGCAGTGGGAATTAAACCATTACCACATATTCCTGGAGCAGAAGTGACTGGAATAATAGAAAAGGTAGGAAAACATGTAACAGCTTTAAGGGAAGGTGACAAAGTGGTTCTCTATAACAGAACATTTGATGGGACATGTGATATGTGCCTTAATGGATATGAAATGTTATGCAGAAATGGTGGAATAATGGGTGTGAATACTAATGGTGGTTTTGCAGATTATATTGCCGCTTCAGAAAAAAATGTCTTTAAAATACCTAATTATGTACAATGGGATGTAGCAGCAAGTCTTGCTACAACTACTATAACACCGTATCATGCACTAAAAGAAGCGTCACTAAAATTAAATGAATTTTTGGTAATTTTTGGTGCCTCGGGAAATACAGGTACAATGGCAACCCAATTTGGAAAGAAAATGGGAGCAAAGGTTATCGCAATTTCTAAGGATAACTGGATAAAAAATGATTTTGGAGCAGATTATATTATTAGTGATTACGATAAAGTAGTCGAGCAAGTGAAAGATATTACTCAAGGAAAAATGGCAGATGTTGTTTTAAATTCTCTTGGTGTAAGTACATGGGAGAATAGCTTTTTGTGTGTTGGTGTTAATGGTAGGTGGGTAGCATTTGGAGGTCTAACTGGTGCAGATGTGAAATTAAATGTTCAATCCTTATATTCTAAGCAAATAAAGCTAATAGGCTCTACTGGTGGCACAAGAAAAGATTTCAGAGAGATTATCGATATGTCCAAAGAACTCAAAGTCAGAGTTTGGAAGAGATTCAAACTTGAAAATGCAAGAGAAGCTTTACAAGCATTATTTGCAAAAGAAAGAGATGGCAGAATTCTATTAGATATCAATAGTGACATATAGTCATTGAATAAAAGTAATGTAGCATATTGTGTAATCAATAAGCAAAATTATGATATCAAAAACGATAATGAAGATAGAACGTTGCCAAGAACTAATAATGATAGAAAATTAGTCAAAATCATGTCCAAAAAAATTGTATGGTATCTTACCAGACCTGTAGTATTATATTCGTTAAGAAGACATCTTGTAATACTATTGTGTTGTGTATAGGTGTTGAGATAAACAATTACAAATCTGGAAGGTAACTTATCCAGTTTGAGTTATTAACTTCTCTCCCCCTATTTTAATAATGAGTGGTGAAAGCCAAGGTGGCGAGCATGCCTCAAAAGAAGTTACTGTAGTTGTTAATAGGAAGATAAAACCTGGTTGTGAGAAGGATTATGATGACTGGCTTAGACGCTTTTTGATGTTAGGGAGGAAAGTACCTGGGTACCTAGGAACAACAACAATTATGGAAGGAAGCACCGATTCAGCAGCCATAAGACATATAATTCACAGATTTAGAGACAAGACCTCTCTTGATGCATGGGAAAATTCAGAAGAATTGCACAAGCTAATAGAAGAAGTAAACAATTACTCTACTCCATATTTACAGAAAGCTACTGGTATGGAGACATGGTTTACTCTACCAGACTCGAAAGCTATAGTTGCTCCTCCTAAATGGAAAATGGCAATAGTTGCATTCATTGGAGCATACTGCATCAGCTCGCTGGCACAATATATTCTCAGTTTTTTCTTAGGACAAAATCCATTGCTTTTTAATTTGTTTATGAATATAATATTAGTGATCGGTCTTACCTATTTAGCAATGCCTCTGTTGAGTATATTGATGCGACGATGGTTATACCCAAAAAATGTATGACATATGCTACTTTTTAAGCTTAAATCTTGTAGATGAAGGAATTCTATAGTAAAAGTTGTGATCTAATCAATCATCTTATAAAATACTGAGAAAGACAACAAGGCTACACTGCAAAATACTTCTGAACATTGTCTAAGCATATTCTGTCTGTCAAGATTGGTCTTTTGACCTATTTATTGACTATTTCATGATCATTATCTTCATTATAATAGACACCTTGGCCCTATTTGTTTTATAATATAGTTCACATGTAGTAGTTAATGATAACTGAGATATTAACCAAGAGACCCGAAACTCGGGAGAGGCTCTGAAGGAGCAGATAGAAACAAATGCAATCAATGAAAACCAAAATAGAACCATCGTATCCTGCACCGACCCATCTTGCTACAAAGACTGATCTTTCTCCTCATGACTTTCAAAATTTATAGTTTCGAAATTCACTAATACTATTCTTCCGCTGATGCTACTGCTATATTGTCAAATACAACTGCATTAAGATAAAACGGAATGTCCTCACTATACAAGTCTGCTATATCAATATCTACGGTTAATAGTTGCTTTTGGAAATCCAAGTGTCATATTGAAATACCCTCATCCTCTCCTTGGTTAATCGACCGATCTACTATCTCTTGATATTCTTCTGACTCTGTTATAGATTTTGTTAAACCTGTTCCTTCTTAGTAGTAACAGTAGTAGTTCTTCTTCTTCCCCTCCTTGTTTGATTCACTTCTTCCCTGCTGATATTGCTGTTTTTGTTGTTGCTTCTAGAGTTTAGAGTTGTATATTCTCTTTTGAGCGTTAGTATCTTCGCTAACACCCAATGTAGGGTTTCTATCTCTTTTGACAGGCTACCTGTATATACTTCACTATGAGACTCATGAATCTCTCCTTTCTTTTGCATGATTCTATTATGCAGTATGTCCTGGAGTGCTTTTAATGCTGATTGTTCTTCTTTTGATAATGCTGCTGCAGTTGTAGCAGTAGATGACTCATTCATATTATATTTAAGCTCGACATATCGATATAGATAATAAGAATTAGAACACCAGGAAGAGACTGGGAGAGGGAGGAAGAGATATCTTTATCTCTCTTTTTTAATTAATCAGTCAATTAATCAATCACTTGTGGCATCGGCATGAACACCGCAATTTGTACTGGGTTGTCTCAAACCCTTCATTTCTTGGAACCCCAGACCTGCCAAACCCTAGATAGATAAAACCAGGGCAGTTGTCATATGTATTATATTTAGAAGATGATGAAATACATGAAGGCAAATAACCTAACTGTTCATCCATATTATCTGGGGAAAATTTTGTTATCATTTGTGATAGGATTACCTTCATACGTTTGTTGTAAAAAATGTTAATAATTAGCGTAAAGATATCAACAAAAAATCGATTTAATAGCCATACATACGCTTGAAGCGACTAGCTCTATTCTCCTGCCAGAGCGTCTTGCATTCACTAACCAGCCATTCAAACAAAAGTTGACTTGTTGCATACTTGACCTCAGGGTGTTTGAATAATTCTACATCGGTCTTCGAAAGCTTTCTGCCGTTCATCGCTTCAATGGCTAATTTGACGATAGGATTGTTAACTGCATGGAGGTCAAGTTTAGGCATAGACATCTACTTCATCTAGCTATAATGAAAGTGTGTTTTTATCCTTTGGCTCGATGCCTAGCAGAGATCTAGTTTCTTACTTTGAACTTGAAGAGCAACTATTTGAATAACTCTTGTCGTGAAAAAGCATGGTTGAAGTTGGTATAGCCGAATATTTCGGCATAGGAGAAGCACTTGGCATAATTGGTACAATGTTCGTAGTCTTGTACTTCTCAAGGAAACAAATGCAGCCCTATCCGTAGATATAGAAACAAAGATTCTCAATGATTTGAATGAAAATATACATGGACTTACCCAAATGATGGTTGAGCAACCAGAACTGGTTAAAGTAATAAGCAATATTCCAGCAAATTATTCTTCACCAGATGTAACATTTGCTTATCATATTCTATACACATTTGCACATGTTTTCCATATGCGGCAAAGAGGAGTTGTAAGTGATAATGAATGGGATGGATGGTCATGGTGGGTTAAAAGCGCTTTTGAACAAGGCACAATAGCAGAAATATGGAGAACTATAGATACAGAGAAATGGTTTGATCCTGCCTTTCAGGAATTCATTAATATGGAATTAACTCATGTGGGTAAAAAATAATTTAAAATATTTAAAAAATTAATTACAACGTCACAATAATAATAATCGAGCAAACAAGCTTTTTTTTCTTTTCCTTTTTTGTCATACCTTAAACGCAACGATCATATTTTTATTGCTTATCAAGTTATTAGAACCTCCCTATATAGCATATATCATAATAGTAATTAAAAGGCAAAATGTTCAGATTAAAAGTACAGAGAAGTTAAGGATATATGATTTAGATAACTTTTCAAAAACACTATTGGTCTATTGTATTTGTATCTGATCTAAGACCCATTGCAATGTTTCTATTTCTCTCTATCATACTTTGTCTGTTGTGTTCGCTCTTCTGTTCTGAGTCTTGTGCATTTCTCATTTCTTCTGTGCGATTCCATTATATGTGATGTCTTCAAGTGTTTTTAATAATGGTGTGCTTTTTAATGCTTTGACGACAATTATGATCTTTTTCTAAACTCAATTCAACTAAAGAAAGGTATGAATTATTTTAACATTTCTACTACATACAAATATTGCTGTTATTCTCTATTTTTTGGGTGTATTAATTCAGATTTATCTTTATCTTCTTTAGGCCCATGATAATACTCAGGGTATGCCTCTTCATTTATCTTATCTACAGATTCTCCTGTAGGCAATGGAGCATTTTTGTCGACATGGAATTTGAATATCTCTGGAAAATCCATATCTAAAATTACATTTCTACCCGCTGCAATGATGTGAGATTTTGGGATGTCAAACCTATAATTGGACTGACCGAATACTACTATTTTGTCATCTGTTTCTTTCATTACATGACCTACATCGTCTTCGTTCTTGGCTCTAACTCCTTTATTAAATAGAGATTTGGGATACTCTTTTTCATATGCTCCAAGGTCTATATGACTTGCAGCCGAGCTCCAAGGGTCTTGACGACTTGTTGGAAGTGGCTCTTTACGACTGACTTTGTATTTTCTGACTATATCATATACTTTGAGACCAATCAGAACATTAGCACCGACTTGCTGGACTTCAGAAATTGGTATGTCAAATCTCTCGTCTCCTCCTCCAAATACTATAATCTTGTCAGGAGTTTCTCTTACAACATGTCCTATATCAGGAGAATCAAGAGCTTTTACACCTTTATTGAAATACTTGCCTGACGTCATTATATATTTTTTTATAACTGAGATGCTAATATACTTTTTAAATTCATTAATCCAATTCACAGAATTAAGATCAAGATCGCAGATATATGTTGCTGAATTATATTTAATATATAGATCTACCTATGTCCATTATGAAACAGCGAATTCTAGTTGTAGATAATGATCCTGATGTTAATTTGACCATGAAGCTTGCACTAAAGGATGAAGGATTTGAAGTTGATACATTTGATAATCCTCAACTTCACTGTAACGGTACACTTTGTAGCGGTGAAAATGAATAAAGCTGGATTTATCCTAAAGGGAATGAAAAAATCAGACTGAAGAAAACTATTATTACTTAGTGTGATATACCCGACGATGAGAAAAATATGTGTCTGAAGTTCTTTTAGTCGAATATTTTGGCATGGCACAGGCACTTGGAATAATTGCTACATTGTTTGTGATTCTGTATTTCTCAAGAAAGCAAATGCAGAGTCTCTCAGTAGACGTCCAAACAAAGGTTCTCAATGACTTGGATGAAAAGGTTCGCAAGATGGCAGAAATCATAATTGAAAATCCATCGATGCAAAAAGTCATATATAAACTTGAAAAGCCATCAGAAGAGATAGCTATGTTCCGAGGAGCCTTTGCACAAGATGTTAATCTTACTGAAGCTGACATCATGGCCGTTGTACAAAAGCAAATTAATTAATCGATTCTTGGCGAAAAATCTGGTCCTCCAGCATGGAAGCAACTTCCAACATGGTTTCAGGTATCCGAAAATGATCACATCATCCCTCCTGACGCTGAACGTCTCTTCGCAAAACAAATGAATGCTACTACTCTCTCACTTCCCTCTAGCCATGCGTCACTAGTATCACACCCAGATCAGATTGCCGAATTAATCCTAAATGCATCAAAAGGAAGCACCAAATAGCTAACTGGATATGATAAATTACTATACAATAACAGATCCATGATAAGGCTAGATGAGATAATAATTAATATAGTATGTGCCAGAGGCAACCATACATGTCTAAAGTAGCAGTTGTGACAGGAAGTTCAAGCAGCATAGGATATGAAACATCTCTTTTTTTTGGGAAGGAACCAATTTGCAACTTAAAAGAAAGGTTTCATACGTCAATGATCTATAAACTCCAGGAAATGCGACTCCTATCGATAGAAAACCATTGAAGAGATAGTGATGGAAGGGGCGATCTTGCTCCTGTCTTCAGTGACCTAAAGAGTGCTTTCTCGGCACCTGAATGGTACTCGAAGGCAGTAATGCCAGTCTCTTGAGGCTTCCTGCTCGCGACATCAATCTTGTAGCTATTACCGCATATTGTTAAGATTTGGTGCTATACTATGGCGGAACAGAAGATGTCCCACGGATTTCTCCATTAGGATTTTCTACTGTGTGAATATTCATATATAACGAACCGTTAGCACCAGCAATTGCCAGATCAAATACTTGCTTGCCTTTCATTGGTCCTTCGAGTTTATCAGCTGTAATTGTACCGGTTTCTAATACCTCGTTCCTAGGAGAGTCATATTTGAACATTGTAAATACTATAGGTCCATTTTCGCCTTGTTTACCGAAATGTATATGCCCCGCTGTGACATCCTTGATGTTCGTAGCATTTACACTATATGTTATCGAGTCTCGTGCTACAGTATATGCTGAAATCTCGGCCATGCCTGTTGCATTGGTTTGAACTGGAGGGACTTCTTCACTACCTGTAAGGTTAAACCCAAATTTTGCTGCTCCTTGTGCGAAAACTAAATCTGTCGAACCATGTGTTGCTGCTATTATCATAAGAGTTGCCGATACTGCTGCCACTGCCGCTGCATTACTAAAAATTAATACTTTCACTTTCATAGTCATCAGGATTTGTGTCCGAATAATAATAATATTTAAGGATGTTCTTCTGTCAAATTAATGAGACAGCCACCGTCTAATTTCTCCCATCTTGCCATTACGATAATCTTCTACTGCTTGAAGAATCTCTTCTTTAGTATTCATAACAAATGGACTATATCTTGCTACTGGTTCATTTAATGGTGTGCCGCCAATAAGCAGTATGTCTAATGGAGACTTTGCATATTTGGAAGCTCTAATTGCCCTTGCAAGGGGTTTTGCAAAAGATAATTTTATGAAAACAACAGAAGAGGCACTTGACAGAATCGCACAAACAGTTGAATAATAGGATCAATCTCT
>JAREAI010000375.1:0-2696 GCA_029240435.1 Nitrososphaeraceae archaeon
AAATAAAGAAGTATATCTTCTCCTGTCATTTCCTTGAAGTATTTTCTGTTTGAGTGAAATTTAGTCAAATCTGCAAGTATGTATATGTTGGATTTTCTATAACCTTTGAAATATTGGCTTCTCTTATGGCTGTATTGATATATTCTGCTATAATGATAGCATTTTCCTTTAATGTTCTCTGTCTTAGTGTCCTATCAAAGAATGGCTCAAGACCTTCCACGGCCAGAGCAATCTTTTTATCAAATAGAAAGGAGTCATAGCTGACATTGTTTGCTTTATTGCCTTCACCGGATTCTGGTTCTGCTAAAGTCCCTGTTCTCACTCCTCTCTCAAAATATTCTGGTCTTACTTTTGACACTAATTAGAAATTAAGCATTGTGAATAATAAGCATAACTAGCAGTTAATAGTTATATATAATAATATCAACTGGTTACAACCTAAAAACAATATGTCACCAGCAGCAACGACCGTAGGTCAGCTAATGACAGAAAAACTAGAGACCATAAATCCTTCTGATACTGCACAAGAGGCAGCAAAGAAAATGAGAGACAAAAAAGTGAGTTCACTTGTGATTACTGATAGAGAAGACAGACCTATAGGAATAGTGACAGAACGAGACTTAGTTAGACAAGTATGTACTAAGGATGTCAATAGTAATGCTGTAATAGTTCATCAAATTATGTCCTCGTTTCTGGTCACTATTGATGCTAATTCCTCTGCTGAAGTAGCGGCTGATATTATGATTCAAAATAAAGTACGACATTTGCTCGTTATGGATGAAAACAAGGTATTAGGAATCATTACTCCAAGTGATTTCACAGGTTATCTTAAGGAGAAGTTGAATTTGGATGATGTAAATGCAAGAATATTACAATCATTAAAAGAAGAAGAAGAAAAAGAAAAGTAAAAACTAAGCAGCCCTACCACTTTTCCCCTAATCAATGATCTATTATAATCATTTTCCTTAGGGCTAAAGTAAAGTATGTAAAAATACTTAGAGAGATGGGGATATCTATAATTTGCAACATAAAACAACAATAGCAAGCACAAACTAAGAAAGGATACTTATTATCATTAACAGTTTTTTACGTTCGTTGCCTATTTGTACTTGCATTACGAAGCTTCTGGACAGGATGATATAAAACAGGTCGTTCAGATGGCCCTAAAAGCTCAACGACTAGTATATGTCACTCTAAAAGGCGAACCGGGATGTGACAAGCACAATTCCTAGAAAGCTGAGACTTATTACGAGGATAAGGCACAAAAGTAATGCAACCGATGGCGGTCGTAGTATTTGACAAACAGGAATAGAAAAAGACAGTAGTCAGGCTGATCATGATGATAACGAGCAAGACCAGGAAACGATAGAAGAAGAAGTACCTATCCCGCCTCCTGCTGGTTGATTCATTATAGTATTACTTGATATGAGCAGGCAGCAATTATTAATGAAAAAGATCGAATTTAGTGCGTGAGATAGGATATTGAGTATAGAGTTAAAAGCAATATAGGTGGCTTTAAAATTAGAAACATAACCGAAAGTGACATTCCTAAAATAGTCGACTTACAAAAGGCTTCATTTCCGGATATGGCTGCTTATGGTATGATATGGCCGCCATTTTTCCTTCAGAGTCATATGAACATCTTTCCAGAAGGCCAATTAATTGCTGAAGTTGATGGAAGAATAGTAGGCTCATCCAGTAGCCTAATAGTTTCTTTGAGACCCGACTATGCTGAACACACCTGGTATGAGATAACTGGACAAGGCTTATTCACAAATCATGATCCTAATGGAGACAGTCTTTATGGGGCCGATATTTCCATTCATCCAAAATTTCGTAATAAGGGTATTGCAACAATGCTATATAATGTAAGAAAAGATATAACCATGAGAATGAGCCTTAAGAGAATAGTTGCCGGAGGACGATTGTATAATTATTATATATATGCAGGTGAGATGTCAGCCCAAGAATATGCCGAAAAAGTAGTAAAAGGAGAACTCAAAGATCCAGTTTTATCTTTTCAATTAAAAAACGGATTTAAATTCATCAAAGTGCTTAGTAATTACCTTTATGACAAACGATCGTTAAACTATGCTAGCTTTATAGAATGGTTAAATCCTCATTACGGATCCGGCGGTAATTTATAGAGAATAGATGATGCCATATGCCAATTATAGATTGTCATGTCCACGCTAACCATTATGATGGAATTAACAAAACAAGAAGATTTGTTTCCTTGGAAGAAAGACTCAAGGGGTTACTTGGATCTATGGACAATAACAATATCGATTATTCCATTATACTTTCATCATATAAAGTTGACAGGAATAGACCATCTGTATCACAAATAATCGATAGGATAAAAAAGTACAATTATAAAAATAAACTGGGAGTAGTTGCAGGATTTACCATTGACAATCATACTGACGAAGACTTAAAGAACTATAGAATATGGTTAAAGGATGAAATTATTAAAGGTATAAAGCTCTACTGCGGCTATGAGCATTATTATCCATCTAATGAAAAATATCAACAAATTTATGATATATGTGTAGAGTATGGGTCTCCAGTTATGATTCATACTGGAGACACACTTTCAAATACAGCAAAAGTCAGATTCTCGCACCCTTTGAATATTGATGAAGATCGGAAGAGCACACGTCTGAACTCCAGTCACAGAACCAGATAGGTACATC
>JAREAI010000376.1:0-2914 GCA_029240435.1 Nitrososphaeraceae archaeon
AAAAATAATGACCAATGCTAATGTAGTCAGGAATCCTAAGGTAGTCATAATAATTATAGAAGAAGAAAAAGTTGTTGACAAAATAGATAAAGGTGCTCTTATTGTAGTTTTAAAATTTGGCTCCAGCATTGATGTCATATAGATTTGTCTAATCATTTTAGCATATATATATACATATATAGTAGCTGCTGGAAGAGTATATTATTACTACTTTATATCTCTCCTAACCTAAGAATGAAAGAAAGTTAGTAGCTGCGAGGTACTCTTGCTTGGCTTGCTCTTGTTCTATCTTTTGGTATAGAAGAACAGTCCTTTTCCTCCAGTTCTTGTCTTGCTTCCTCCTTAGTCTTCCCGTACTTTTGACTTTGGCGTATGGAAACAGCAGCAGCTGATCGATCGATGCGTAGTGCCATAGGACAATGCTATGTATGGAGTATGGATTACAATATATCTGTTAATAGAGAGAACACGACTTCAATCCCAAGAGAGAGAACTAGCAATGCCTCATTAGTCAAAAGAATAAAGATATTAGTGCATGATTTGAGAGTTTATGGAAACTTAAACACAATTCTTAGAAAGTATTACAAATGATGACACTGAAGATACTTTGCAGCTCGCTACAGGAAAATGTTACACTATTACTTGTGGTGGTAAAACGAGAAGATCCACTAAAGAGAGTCACATAAAACAATAATACTGAATATTTTTGTTGATGTCAAATTTCTAAATTCCTCCATATCCAATTTTTAGAATCTTACAAAATATCAGTATTGTATTTTAGTACGGCATTCAGCTGGTTTTACTCCATCATATTCACTCTCAACAATTTCATGAATTCCTTCACGCATAAACTCATTTGAATTTAATGATATTTGCTTTCCCTCTTCTGGTGTTATGTATGTGTTTGGCTGTAATCCAATACTACCTGCTACTGTTCTGCTTAACGGCTTAACATCCATTAACGTTAAATCATTTACAACTCTTTGGAATTCAGATTTTGATATTGTTGCCTTTACTATTCGTTTATCAACATTACTATTATCGCTTATCGGTGTGTCTGATATTATGTTAATAATATTATACTTGTCTATAAAGTCTGAAATCCCAGCTTGAGTTCCGCTAAAGGTAACAGGTAGTAGTACTACTGCTTGTTCTTCTTCTTCTTCTTTTTCTGAGTTAATTGCATCAAGTTGTAATCTTAAAATCTCTATCTCATTCTCAGCTGCGAGGCTTTGATACTTAACATTTGCTGAATCAAGCAATTCATAACACTTACCACCAATGTTGACATTTACATGCTTTTCAGGATAAAAGTTGTAAGCCATAAGTCCACTCACCATACCTCCAATTATAACAACAACAATAGCAGGTATTGCGAATTTATAGTAGTCTATCATTAATTTTTTGCACCGTCTTGTCTTACTGTATTATAGATACTTCTCTAGTTAGTTATAGTCAACATAATATCTATGACGTCTTTCTACTTCTTTGTTATTTCCAGCAAGTACCATCGAGATTTCTTGACGTAAACCATTTTTTGCATATTCTATAAATCTATCTGACTCTTGGTTTTGTGGATAGTAAGATGATAATGTATTTTCTAGATTCTTCATGAATTCTACTACTTTATTACGATATTCTTCTTTGGAAGGCTTCTTATTGTTTGTCACTTTAAACCAGCTGGTTGTACACGGGGCAGCGAACGTCCTAGCAAGTTCCTCAATTACACGGTCTATTTCAAAATAGTCCATTTTCATATTATATTATAGGTAATAGTAACTCATATTCTGGGCGGAAACAAATTAAGCCCCAAATTGCCGGATCGGAAAACTTATTCTTCTTTTTGTATTTAAAAATCATATAGATAATAAAGCCAGGTATAGTAACAATTTCCGATTTGGAAATAAATAATAATCTCGTTTTTGAATTATATATCTATCTTGCTTGATGAGATTGATAAGCTTATTCTTTCTTATCTAGGCAAGAATGCACGTATCTCCTCGGCCGAAATTGCTAATAACCTACAAGATATTGGATATGAAATAACAGAAAGAGCAATAAGATACAGACTTGGCAGATTAGAAAAAAACAATATAATACTTGGTTATTCGGCTATTCTCAATCCTGGTCTCATCATTTCAGAAAAAGTAAACCGTACAATTATACTTAGGTTTAAATTTTCTAAAGATATCCAGGTTCTGATCGACCGACTAAAAAACTATGTTGAAGAGGCACCATTCTGTGTTTATTCTGCTAGACTAATTGGTGGAGATTTTGATTGGATATGTCATTTTGTATTTGATTCAATCGAACAATATGAATTAGAAAGTAATAACTTTTTGAACAGGTTTTTAGAATTAATAGCAGATTATCGTTCATATGAGTCAAAGCCTGTAAAAGCATCTCCCTATGTAGTCTTTGACGAATATGGGCTAAAGGAGCAGAAATTCTATGTGTACAAGATTCTGAATTCTCTGAAAAAATACGATAATCTAAATGATAAACTTCAGATTATTGTCGAAAGTCTAGTAAAATATTTTAATGCAAAATTGGCCCGAGTCTGGTTAGTTGACAAAGGAAGACAAAATCTAATTCTAAAATACAGTGCTGGTAAGTACAAAAATATTAATGGTGAATTTTCGCGGATATCCATAGATGAACTTAAGATAGGCCCAATAGTTAAGACCAAGAAACCTGCAATTACAAATGATGTAGTAAACGATCCTAGGATAAAATATCCCGAGTGGGCAAAAAAAGAGAATTTGAAATCTTTTGCAGGCTATCCATTAATATACAAAGGTGAATCAATTGGAGTTCTTGGAATGTTTAGTGAAAAGAGACTTCGTCCAGCCGACTTTGAGATACTTGGGATATTTTGCGATCATCTTTCCAAAGAACTTGCAGGACTTTTTGA
>JAREAI010000090.1:0-8648 GCA_029240435.1 Nitrososphaeraceae archaeon
TAGAACTACCAGAGAATATTCATGGAATTATTCTGGGCGGTGGATTTCCAGAAATTTTAGCTGATAAACTTGAATTTAATCAAGCAATGATAAAATCAATATCAAAAGCAGCTACTAATGGAATGCCAATTTATGGCGAATGTGGAGGTTTAATGTATCTTACTAGATCAATTAGAAGAAACAATGAAGGAAAAAAGAAAAGACAAAAGATGATTGGATTGATAGAGGCGGACACATTTATGAGTGGTAAATTGACCTTAAATTATACCGAGGCTGACTGTACATCCTCATTTTTTGAAGATATATATAAAATCAGAGGTCATGAATTCCATTACTCTAACATTGAAAATATTTCTAATGATTCGAAATTTGCTTATACTATGAGAAGAGGCAATGGAGTAGATAACAAAAGAGATGGTTTTGTCGTATACAACTGTCTTGCATCCTATATGCATCTTCATTTTGCAAATAACCGATTACCAGAAAGGTTTATCAAGAACTGTTTAGAATTTTCTCATAAATAATATATAAATATACATATATATATATACAATATCTATTGCAAGATAAAGAATGGTTTGTCTACTACCCTCATTCCCCGCGGCATCTATACTCCAATTTCCTTTGCTAATCTGACTACCTGCTTTCCTTCTTTTGTAAGCTTGTTATACATCCTATTTTTGACGATCTTTCTTTCAACTAACCTGTTTTTCTCTGCTTTGAGTAAAAGTTTATGACCATAACCATAAGATCCTACTTTCTGTAACAATTCTCTAGTTTGGTATTCTTTATCTCCCATCTTCTTAAGTAATCTGACCAAAGCCCTTTCTTTAATTAAGATTTTTAATAATTCGACTTTTTTCACACTGTTACTGATAACTAGTAAAAATATAAATATATTGATGACTTTTTATTAGTAACAATATTGATTATGATGCATATATGATAGAGTGTAGCATCGGATGATGGACTTGTACTTCATCTCTGGCAATACTGGTTTGCCACTGGGACACCGCGATGGCAGGTATTTGTATAGGATTGACCTACTTCTTTATGATGTTCAAAGAAGAAAAACAGAAAAAAGTCACTTCGTATCAATGAAAGTTCTTTTACTGAAAGGGTACGGCAGTATTTTAGACAAGTTTGATTTTTTTAATTCCTGTTGAATCTCCTGTTGGTTTGTGAATTACACTAAGGTCACTTTACTGAATCTTTTCAAACAGACGAAGATTTTATAATAATAGCATTATTAAGAGAAAGATAAATATTCTTCATGAAATCATCTAGATCATATTGACTCATAACGGAATAGATATTGATCAGTTTCTTCTACTCACTATCTATCCATGTGTTGTATTCTTCGGGCTTGGGTTTATTGCAAAAAGAACTTCTATGGATGAATCTCTCAAGTATGCTTTGCAGGCATTAACCTGTATTATTTTTTCGATAGTTTATTTTGTAGTAATACCAAATGGTGGAGCCCAGGGACTTGCAATAGTGCTAGCAATGTTTGGTGTAATTCTATTAATTATGGCCAGAAAACACAAGATCTATCCAATAGAAGAAAAGGAAGAAAAAGGACGTGAAGGTCAATCCACAACTTCAACTAACGAAACCTAGTATACAGAAAAGAATATTTTTTGTATTGAAATAAGCATGTTTCTCTGTTATCATTAAAGATTATGAACATAATGTAAAGGAAAAGGAAAAAGGATAATACCAATGTAAAATCCAAACCCAGGATTATCCCAATTATTATAAGGGCTTGGAACTACAAATAATGAATCTATATATCTGTGGTTATTTCTTAATAAGAGAAACAGATAATTACATATTGAGGTTTTATCTCATTACATCTTTGTCGTCAATTTGAAGTGGATAATAATCACATATAGACAGAATCATAAAATATCACGAGCCTTGAATGTAATTCAGATAGGTAGCTTTATGCAGGTCGACAATAGTAAGGTCGCATCATTGGTGAAAAAATATCATTAGAATGTTGTCTTAATGCGATTATTGCCGAGATCTATTATTTAGAGGGCTCAGATAAGAGACGGTAGAATAATAAAATAATAATAGAGACACATACTTATTAGAGCTTTATGACCAATATTCTTGTATAATAATCATATATATTGTATCCTGATATATTAAACAATGAGAATATAACTATATTAATTGCTTATAACCTATAAAGCATTTACTATATTATGAGCAATGAAGATAGCAAGAGTTACAAGGATAATGCGAATGAACCAGCTACGGAGACATCCACTACTAAAGAAACCATTGTAATCTCCCCATCTAATACCGCATATAAAATTCATGATCAAAATTCTTCCGTTGAACAAGAAGATGAAGAACAAGACGAATCTATATCTGCCAAGGCCAGAGAAACGGGACAATCTTTTAAGGGTTTTATAGTCACATTGGGCAAGAAAGCAATGGCCATAACAGACGAGAAAACCACGGAGACCACGAATGAATCTATAGACATTGGCGCAAAAAGGGATTCACAATCTATTCAGACTCTAGGCGCAAACGTTGAGAAGGCAATAACTGTTTTTGAAGACACAATTACTGATATACGCAAGGAATCATATGATGAACAAGCCAACATATTAACAGGATATAAAAAGTTAATAGAGGAACAAATTAATGTTATTAATGCAAGGTTGAGTATGGTAAAGAAGTTTAAGCAAGCAGATTGAAATAAAGTGCTGTAGTATAAAAAAATGGTTTGTCGAAACCGAAATTATATTTTATATATTAACTTATTTTGTCTTATGCAAATTAACTTTCATACTTTTAATAATTTTTACTAAACAAGTACACTAAATTTATAGGATCTTCCTTAAATCTGCTTCTAATAATATGATTATCAATAAATAATATTGTTGTCATAATAATTTCATTAGCAATATATGAAGCAAATACAGATTATTATTCCAGATAGAGGTTTTGTCTATGTAAATGACATACTTAAAGAAGCAAAGGTTGGCGGTGTAAGTCATTATAAAATAGAAGGAAGAGGCGGAGGAACACATGCCAAAGAAGTCGCTGTTGGAAGAGGTACAATGAGATATACTCCAGAATTTATTCCAAGAACCAAGGTAGAAGTGATAGTTAAAGACGAACAGATTGAATCAATAATAACTAGCATAGTAGATAAATTGTCTGCAAATAAAATAAACGGAAAGATATTTGTTATTGATGTGCCAATTGCTGTTGATATTGCAACTAAGAATCGAGGTGAATCAGTTATCTAGCAGGCGCCCTCATAGTCATAGTACTAGTCATTACAATATAGAGCATAATTGATATTTAGATAAATAACGATAGTTAGAATTTTCTTTGACATATTCTCTTATCGTTGCCTGTTTCTATCTCTTGTTATGTTCTATACTGGCGAAATTAAGAGATGATATGAGTTGGTCTACCTTGGCAATGTTCTATTGTAGCCTTCCTCTGTGATGTGCCTTCTAAGCTACTTATCTTCTATTTATCATATTATAACAGAAATTGCCTTTGCAAACAATATGCAACAATATAGAAAAATTTCATTATAAATTAAATTACATTCATTTGAATGACAGATATACATATATTGAAGGGACCATTCACGAAAAATCAGTTGATTGAAGATTTGACTACATCTTCTTTAATTACTGTGCTACATGTCGTCTAAAATAAATTTCTAAATAAAACTATCTCGATGTCCTGAATGCAGACAACAAACCAAGAATACGATCATGGCATAGTTCAAAAGTTATAGATATGAATAGAATTTAGTCAATCTGCTCAAAACTTTTAATTATTGGTAACAAAAAAATGGCTCTGAAAGTTTTGAGGATTATTTCCCTTGTAGAAATGAAAGAAGATGTAAATTAGAATACATTTTAAATTGGTTTAGAATATTTTTATTGATATGTATAATAGAACTATTCCCAGCTCCGCTGTTGAGTGAACACACAGCAGATAGCATTATCAATAATTATAAAAATAACTGCTGATTATTACGGGAGAGATATATCAACTTACCATTGAAGAAATAAAATACAGAATAATTGAAGGATTTTGTTATTTATGTTGCTGACTTCCTGCTTGCACTAGAGAATTTAATCTAGCAAGTTTCGCTTTGGAAGCTACATATTTGCTGATCTCCTTTTCGATTGTTACAATAGGTTCTCCTTTCTTCGCTATAAACCCCATCACTGTTGGTTCAAAATTATGCCTCCTTAACTCTTCTAGAACGGAATTTGCAACATCATTTGTTGCTACGATTAGGTGACATCCATTTGTCGAGACAGTTGCATTATCAATCAAAAATTCTCTTGTTGCAAACTTGGCAATCTCTTCGTTCTTCATCGGAAGTTCGTTAATTACAATATGGGAATTTGTCAATTCTGCAAGTCTTCCCACCGCAAATATGCCATCTGTTGAAACGGGGTGAACTGCAGTTATGTGGGTATGTTTATCAAACTCTGTTTCAAAATCTGGACAGTATTTTGAAATTATTTTACCAAGAGCGAAATGAGGTTCAGTTAAGCGTTTCATTGCCTCATCTTTTGCAGCAGAAAGACCATCTAACCCAATATCATTCTGCTCAAATTTAGTTATATTGTTATGATCCATTTTAGTCAACATGTAAAGGCTTGCAGCTGTCATTGAACCTAATTTATTTGAAATAATGATTTGCATTCCTTCTTCTGATTGGTCATATCGTATAGGTAATTCTTTAAGCGTATTTGCAATCGCAGTCGCACCGAAGAATAGCTTGCCTACCTTAAGGGAGCTATAGTCTTCCATGGCTAAGTTATAACGAGAAGTAAATCCATCAAGGTTTTCTCTGATTTTATCCAAAATTTTTTCATTTGGAGCATCATATACAGGAAATAATTTGAAGCCTGAGGTACATCCTAGAAGATTTAGATATTCCATTGCGGCTGTCAACGCGATGTTACTATGAATTTCAGAATCTGGACTGTGAGTTGGATCAGTTATGTGCGTAACAGAATTATTAGCAGATATGTATCCTACCTTGTCACCTCTATGTAATTCTATGTAGTCCAGAAGCGCAAATTGAGCTTCTGCATATGCTGTTAAAGAAGTAGTTACCTTTTTTACTAGGACTTTCGAATGAAAACTTTTCATAAATCTCTGAATTGCTTCTGTTAACAATGTTGAATTTTCACCAGTATTAACGTGAATTCGAAATATAGAAAGTGCACGTTTGATTTCAACTTCTTTTTCGATTTCTGGGTTATCAAAACTATATATTCTTCTAGTAAGTTCAATATCCTTGCCTTCTGCATAAGGAAAAGCATCAAACCAATTGGGTGTTATCTTTATATTGCTTCTCTTGATATTCTTCAATGAGGCTTGGAAGAGGTAGGTATCTATTTCATTTGAGCAAGTCGGAATCCATCGTAGGGGATCAAAACCTAGCTGTCTATATTCCTCTATAAGTTCCCAAAAATCCTCTGACAATCATAACCTCCCCTGATAATCACAATCCTAGTTTAATTAATATTATACATATGAAAACACTATTTAATAAACACAACTTTTTGTCTGATAACATAATAAATTTCGAAATACATCTTCTTCTTCTAAATAGTTCTTGCCCACTTATAATGCTCTAGAGTCTCACCTAAATCAAAAGCAGTGACTAGCTAACTATGGAAATTATTCCAGTAATATAATGACAATGAATATAACCCCTATTACAGTGAATATTCAATATGTCTGAAACAAATGTTGATATGTTAAAGCCAACCGAATTGCAGATCAAAAAAATTGCAGAGGAAATGGAAGACAAATCTGCAATGGAGGTTCTAAAATGGGCTATTAATGCTTATGCACCGAAGATAGCTTTGGCATCAAGTTTTGGTGCTGAAGATGTAATTCTTATAGATATGATGGTAAAAATCAATAAAGAAAAAGCTAAAATTTTCACATTGGATACAGGTCGACTCAACCAGGAAACTTATGATGTGATGGATGCGATCCGAAAAAAATATGACATACAAATTGAAGTATATTTTCCCGAACAGAGAGAAACCGAAGAAATGGTCAAAATAAAAGGTATGAATTTGATGTATGAAAGTGTGGAAAATAGAAAGCTTTGCTGCGAAATTAGAAAAGTACACCCACTTAATAGAGCGTTAAGTAAGCTTGATGGATGGATTACTGGCCTCAGAAGAGAGCAAGCAATAACCAGGGCTAATATCTATAAACTTGAGATTGATTCTTCACACGGCAATATTGCTAAGATTAATCCGTTAGCAGACTGGACTAATGAAATGATCTGGGATTATATTCATAAAAATAATGTTCCATATAATAAGTTACATGATAGTGGTTATCCAAGTATAGGTTGTGAGCCGTGTACGAGAGCTGTTCATCGTGGAGAAGATCCACGAGCTGGTAGATGGTGGTGGGAAAATGCGACACAAAAAGAATGCGGTCTGCATTGGGATCCCACTAAGAAATACCAGAAGTAGGGAACTATTATTGGGTCATATACGTAGCAACAGTATACCACAACCTCATGGAGGCAAATTGATAAACAGATTTACTACTTCTAAAAAAAATATTGACGGGATGTTTTCAATTAATGTCAGTTATGATCTTCGAAATGACATTGAAAATATTGCCGATGGTATCTTAAGTCCCCTGGAGGGATTTATAGGTCATGATGATTTCCAAAGCATTATAAAATCTGGTCATTTGAAGAATGGTTTAGCATGGACTATCCCTATAATCTTGGACGTAGATGAGCAAACGGCGATAAAGATGAAGGATGCTAGGGACGTTTGTTTGAGTAGTAATGAAAATTTTGGAATTCTTCATGTTGAGGATGTTTATTCATTTGATAAACTTGCTGCAGCAAAAGCAATCTATCAGACAGATGATCTAAAACATCCTGGAATTTCAAATATGATAAGAATGAAAGATCTATATATTGAAGGTAAGATTGATGTTATTAAGAGAATCGAAAAATCGCCTTTGAGAAAATATAGAATGAGCCCCTCTGAAACTAGGTCTCAAATTCAGAAGAGCGGCTGGAAAACTGTAGTAGGATTTCAGACAAGAAATATTCCACATATTGCTCATGAAATGTTGCAGAAGGCAGCCTTGAATATTTATGACGGATTATTTCTAAATCCATTAATTGGCAAAAAAAAGGTTGGTGATTTTAAGGATGAAGTAATTCTTGGAGCATATGAGACATTGATAGAAAATTACTACCCTAGGAATAAAGCTATGCTTGTAACTCTTCATACAGAAATGAGATACGCTGGACCAAAAGAGGCAATTCATCATGCAATTATGAGAAAGAATTTTGGATGTTCACATTTTATAGTTGGAAGAGATCATGCAGGAGTAGGTAACTATTATCATCCTTTTGCAGCCCATGATATCTTTAAAGATTATCAGGATCTTGGAATTGAACCACTATTCTTTCCCGCATTTTACTACTGTAAGAAATGCTTGAGCTACGCAAATGAAAGAAACTGTCCGCATACACCAGAATTTCGAGAAGAAATGAGTGGCACCAAGATGAGAAAAATGGTTAGCTCTCATGAGACTCCAGCCGAACACTTGATGAGACCAGAAATTGCAAAATTGATTATGTCATCTATTGATCCATTTGTTAAGTAATATACTAATAGCTGAAGATGAGCCTGATATATGGAAACCATACAAGATTGCACTTGAGGCTAGGAATCATGAAGTAGTTATTAAAGAAAACACCTCTTGTTACTTTATTTGCAAAGATAAATTGATGTGCTAGCTAGCTTATTAATCGTCATCAATATAATGAATTCTTTCATTCTTTCTAATGTAATCATTTGTATTTTCTCTACCTAAGTTTTGTTGTTCTTCTTCTTGTTTGGATTCCTTAGAGCCTATCCCAAAATTATCCTCCTATACAGAATTATACAACACGACAGATGTACCAGTCCAAGGTAGTTCTCTGATTTCTTCTCGTATCTGATAAGCAACTTTCTGAACCTATTATTATGCCATGAATTCGTTCTTTCCACAACCCATCTTCTAGCACTATGATGATTATGCTTCTTAGTTATTGCCAGTAGCGTCTCTTCTTCTCCTCCCTGTGTCGAATATGTGGTATGTATCCTCTTTTGACAGCTTCATATTCAATCTCTTGGGAGTCATATCCTTTGTCAAGACACAGATTTTGTATAGTCTTGAAGAAGAAGCTTGTATTCTTGCTCTTCTTCTTTTGATGATTACTATGTTATCAAGTGTTTTGCTGCACTCTTCATGTCATGTTTATTGGAAGCAGTAGTAATAATAAGAGATAATGGAATTCCACGTTGATCTGTCAGTACATGACGTTTTGTTCCTAGTTTGCCTCTTCTATCAGTTAGTTGGATTTCGGCCTGTCAAGTCCCCCCTAAAGGAGCTTTCACACATATACTATCAAGTGATTGCCATCTTCATTGGATACCTACGAGATCATCATAGACTTGTAGTAGCCTAGTCCATAATTTTTGGAATACCTTAGATGTTGACCATTCCTGAAATCTTCTATGACATGTAGAACCAGAGCCATATTCCTTTGGTAACATTTTCCATTGACATCCAGTTCTCAAAACATAGAGAATGCCATC
>JAREAI010000377.1:0-2684 GCA_029240435.1 Nitrososphaeraceae archaeon
ACGGTAGACATATAGTTATTATAGGACATACTAGTTTATAAGATCTTCATAGAAAATGTGTATCTTCTGCTCATTTTAATATAATTCTAGGATATTATAATGATTATATAAAATATTTCTTTTTTATGATAATTTCTCTAGAAATAACAATTTATATTATAACACAGAATTGCATAAAACAAATTATATTTTCACTATTTTTGCAACGAACCTACTGAAGTACAATTTCGACTGGTGAGAATCCTAACAACTAGGAGGAGTATACTGATAAGAAAAATCATTTTCTAACGTATTTATCGAGGTTTCTTTTCATATATAGTAGGAATTAAATTTTTTAATAGTTAACTGCAGAGTTTATAAGAAGTGGCCTATATTTTTAATATATAAAAATTTCATTATATCTGCTAGAGCAAATCGATAAAAATAAATTTATCAATTACAAGTAAAAAATGATTAATCTTTTGCATCTATCTGTTGAAGGATATAACAGTAGGAAATTTTTAGTCGTCATTTCAATTGTAGTTTCTTTGTTAATGATAGATATATCGCTTAGCAACATTTCTGATATAGTAAGCGTATCTAACAGTTGGGGTTTTGCCGCGTTTATTGCTATAGCAATTGTATATGCAGTAGCACAGTATCTGATTTTAGAGTTCGTAAAGCAGAAAAGTAAGAGGATAAGAATGAAGTCACCACATTTTAATAAACTAAGTACAATAATGACAATAATACAGTATGTTCTGACAGCCATTATTGTATTTATTATTTTACAAATATTTGTGAACTCCTATTACTATACTTCCGTGTTAACTTTGGGTTCGTCAATCAGCTATGCAATAGCCACCATTATAATGGTGATACTTGCATTAGAGTTCTTTTCTTGGTACAGGTCAAATAAAAATTTTATACTCTTGTTATATGGTGTAGCATCTATAATTACTAGTATCAGTATTGTATCTTCGCTTGTATTTTTCACCATTATATTACTAGATATGCCAACTAAGATAACAAGTCCATCGTCGTCAGAACTTACATCAGAACAAGAAGAAGTTGGTGGCCATTCAGAACAAGAAGAAGTTGGTGGCCATTCAGAACAAGAAGAAGTTGGCCATGGACCAGATATCAGAAAATTTGATCAATCTACAATATTAGGTAAAGTCCAGACTGTCTTTGTTACATCTCATATTGCGAGCTTTTTGTTATTGTGGGGTAGCTCAGCCATGCTTTTACATACTTATTCTAAAAAGTTAGGTAAAGTCAAATTCTGGACTATCATCACTATTCCTATAGCATCTTTTCTAAGTATTTTTGTTATTGTAACTCCGTTTGTGCTGAGTATATCACACGATAGTCGTGATACGGACACGATTTTCATAATAATAGTAGACGCTTTAGGCTATACGCTACCTGCATTAGTCAGCAGCATTTTATTTGGTCTCCCCTTTTGGATGATAGCAAGGAGTCTAAGCTATAGTAGCACTTTGAAAGTTTATATGATTATTGCCGGATCTGGATTTGCTCTTTTTGAACTTGCAACTACCGGTAGTGTAATGCTAGCCTCATATCCACCCTTTGGACTTGTCAGCGTATTATTTGTAGGAGTATCATCCTATCCGATGCTAATGGGCATTTATTCAGCAGCAATTTCTATGTCTGAAGACGTAAAGTTACGTCAGTCAATTAGAAAATCTGCCATCGATGAATCAAAATTTCTAGTTAGCGTCGGATCAGCTCAGATAGAGCAGAAAATAGAGAAAAAGGTGATAGAGATGGCAAAAGACAATGCAGCTAGTATGACAGAGCAGACTGGAGTCCAATTATCCCTTACAGAACATGACATGAAACAATATCTGTCTACGGTTTTAAAAGAAATTAAAGTATTACAAAACGTTGATGAAATCTTAAAGAAAGGAAAAGACATTTTGGAGAACTCTACAAAGTTTATAGCTTGTTCAAAATTTGATGGGATGCGATTAGTCTATAACAACTACTTTGACACGTATGAAAAAGTTATGAGGAACAAATATAGAAAAGGAGAACACGAGGGCATAAGATGGGTTACTTCTATTACAGAGAAAGATAGTGCAGACCTAGTTAGAACATTTCTCAATATAGGTGTGCAGATAAGACATGTCAAAAATATGCCACCAATTGATTTTGCTGTTTCAGATAAAGAAATGATGGCTACAATAGAGAAGATGGAAGGCGGCCAAATGGCTCAGAGTCTATTAGTTAGTAATGAACCAGCCTACATTGATCACTTTGCTTTTATTTTTGAAGAGTTATGGAAGAATGGGATTGATGCTTCAGATAGAATAAGAGATATTGAAGAAGGAATTGACCAAGCTGATATAGAGATTATTTCAAATCCAAAAGAAGGAATAAAACGTGCTTGGAGTATTATAAAATCAGCAAAAGAAGAAGTATTGATAATGTATTCGTCAGCGAATGCTGTCCGTCGCCAAAAAGAGATGGGTGGGCTGCAATTACTAAAAGAAGCATCAGAGGAGCATAACGCAAAGGTACGAGTACTAATTCCTGCAGATGAAGATATTACATCAACAACAATAGAGGATGTAAAGTCGATGTATCCTCAGGTTGATATTAGGACCATAGATAAGAGTCTACAGACTCGAATTACTATAGTCTTAGTTGACAAAAAAGAATGTGTTATTGTAGAATTA
>JAREAI010000091.1:0-8644 GCA_029240435.1 Nitrososphaeraceae archaeon
TACATAACTCTTGCCAGGAAGAAGTAAAAGCTCTTTATCTATATGAGAATAATACATCTCTTCATCGAGATGTCCAATCATAATCTTTTCACTTAATGTGAGGGGTCTATCAACAAGTCTTTTGAATTTTAATATGTTATTTTTTAATCTGTCATATGCCTTGACAACAAGGCTGGCTGGTGTTGTTGTTGTCGTCGTCGTCTTCATCATCGTCCTCTCATTTTCCATTTTTTAAATCAGAAGTATATACATAATATCTCTCGCCTATAATATCTGTATTTAGATCTAACAAATGCTTTTCTAAATCAAACAATAATCTCATTTTTTTTATCATATCTCTACAGTTGTTTGTTTTGATTATTGGACGTAAATGAAGCCATTTTATAAAGTCCTATGACGCTATTCTTTTTATGAGAAAGTCATAATCTATATTATTGTCTTAATTCTTCTGTCTGAATATTCTATAATCTAATATTATTCGGAATTTTTATTCATAGATGTTAATAAGTAATCATGAATTAACAGTGTGTATATATATGTGTATATATACACATATGGTAAAGGAGTTTTCAATGAGAATAATAGCATCAGTTTGTACAGTATTGTCTCTTTTGGCGTTATTAATACCGCTTAGTGAGTCATGGGGTTATAATGTAATAGAGGCAGCTTGTTCTGGTGATAGCTTTGGAACTGGTACTGGTAGTATTCTTAGAACTGATGGTACTAATGGGCCAGATATTATGCTTGGATGTGATACGTCGGATACAATGTATGGTAAATCTGCTAGTGATGTACTTCAGGGTCGTTCAGGTGATGATAGGCTAAACGGTGATGGTGGAGATGATAGTCTACAAGGTGGTGAGGGTGGAGATGAACTCCATGGTGGAAGAGGAGATGATATCATTTTCGCAGGATTTGAGGATGACTTTTTAGTAGCTGGAGAAGGGGATGATGAACTGTATGGAGAGGATGGAAATGATCTGCTTGAGGGTGGAGATGGTGCAGATTATTTTGACTGTGGAGATGGTCTTGATGTAATAGTAGATTTTGATCCAAGTAAAGGTGATACTCATACAAACAACTGTGAAGATATAAGAGAGCGTTTGTAAGGAAGAATCTCATTTTATATCACTTTATATCACGAAAACAAATGTGTAAGTTATATGAATAGAAATGTGTTCCCCACTATAGATTGTTACTAAGAACTGCTGTACTACTGCATTAACACATTGCTTATTTATTTAAAACCTATTTAACAAGATAGGTACTTCAGAATGAATATGATGTAACTATCCATTATTGGGATATTTACTATCCCGTGCTTTCATTCTAATAGTTTGACCGTTAGCATCATTATCATCGTCGTCTCGTTTCCAGCTATTGATAAAAGTTGTTTGATTTAATATCTCAGTCTTGTTATTTCTTGTATTAGCATGAATTTTGTTACCTTCTTTTATGTGTGCTTCGGCTAATTTTCCATACCATATCAGATGGTGCATCAAACACACTTCCAGTATCTTCTTCTATGAAAACCATCTAACAGCAATACCTTAATTGCAGATGCAGATATAATTATTCTTATTAGACTGCTTTACAATTTTAATATCACTGTATATGTGGCAAAATTGAGTCAAATGTGTCTTCTTACGTTCCACCAAACCTGGATCACTAGCTATCTAATACTACACATTAAGCTAGAAGCTGAGACTTACAATCGTGTCAAATTTGTTTCACAAACCCCAGCCTCTTGCCAATCTTATTCATTATAATAATCAAATCCTAGAGATAGATGATGTAGATGACCTGACAACAGTCTGCTTGTTTACAATTATCATAGTCATAGGTGATAATCTTACCGAAAGATAACTCAAGATACGGTGTTTAAATCTATTAATAACATAATGTAGCGATATCATGTATATTACAAATAGTAATGTTTAAAACTGTAAATGACAGCCACTAATTGACTAATTTGGTATTTAAGGCTAAAACAAAATCTCCGGATGAATGGAAGGCAGTAACATCTGCCATTTCCACTCTGGTCGATGAGGCAACCTTTGAAGCTACTGTCGAAGGAATATCATTCAGAGGAATGGATCCATCCCATGTTGCACTCATAGACATCCATTGGCCAAACTCTGCATTTGAAGAATATGACTGCGATTCATCAGTAAAATTTGGAGTACGAGTTGATGAATTTTCAAAGCTGATAAAAAGAGCTGATAAAAAAGATGCAATTAAAATTGCTGTGGAAGAGGATAGTATGCTTCATATCGAAATATCGAATAGTTATAAAAAGGAATACAAAATGAGATTAATTGAAACTTCTGGAAGCTCTACTCCATTACCTAAACTAAATTTCAATTCTAAAGTTGTAATGACTGCTGGAGCATTTGATAAAATTCTGTCAGACGTTCAGGTAGTATCTGAATATATTTCTATTGAATCTGAACCAAAAAAAGTGGAATTTTCAGGAAGAGGAGATTCAGGCGAAGGAGACATAACTTTAGAAGCAGGAAGCGAAGGATTAGAAGAGCTAAGCGTTAAAGAGGGTAGTAAGGCTACCTATAGTTTAGATTATCTTTCGAAAATTACTAAAGCAGTAAGCGCTGCTGGAGGCTCAGTAGCAGCGGAATATTCTAGCAAGATGCCCTTGAGATTAGAATTCAGAGTGACAAATGTTGGCAGAATTCATTTTTATCTTGCTCCTCGAGTGCAGGACTAAAAGGAGAGCAACCATGTCTTTACTAAATTGTACATGATGATTCAAAATTAATCTGCAGTAAAAGATAAAAACCCTTTTTTAGTACCAGCAAAAGAAAAATAGAATATATTATATTCGCTTTCACATAAATTATTAAAACTACTATATCCAGATTATCATCTATTTCCTGAAGAATACTTAATTTTTAATATTTCGATTTTAGATATGAGACAGCAAACTCGAGATCAATAAGACGAAGAGTATATATATTGTAATACACATCTTTCATTATTCTTATACCAGTACTGACCAACCAAAAATATAGATACAACATTTTGGATGGCAAATTTATTTTAACATAAGATATCATCAAAAATAATATATCAAGTATATACTTTCAGGAGAGAAAAACTGAATGGTTTAAAAAAAAGAAGCGATCAGGAGAGAAAACAAAATACTCTCCAAAGAATTTTTGGATGGTTGTTGAGGTATTCTATTTATAGATATGTAATTTTATTTAGGTTCAGTATCTTGTGTTTCTTTTCACGCATTGTTTGTTTTTCTATCTTTTACATCAAAGAAGCCCATCCATCCTAAATCTGTGAATTCTGTTACATGTGCATGGAACATATATCTACCTGGATACGGTATTGAGAACTCGATGATTCCGCGGTCACCTTGTCCTAGCGTTAGTATGTCAGTCTTGTATTCTGGCTTTAGCGATGTACCCGCTGTTATGAAGTCAAACATATTTCCATGCAAGTGGAAACTGTTGATCAAGTCAAACTCTAGCATGTTAATCAAGTAAATGCGATACTTCTGTCCTGCCTGGATATCTATTGGTGTGTGCATGTAGTCGAATGCTTTACCGTTGACTGTATATATCTCGTTGCCGCGTTCTGTCTCTTCAAATGTTTCCTCTGTATCGTTTACTGGTCTTATGATGGTCGCACCCTCATGCTGATAGTCAAGGTCATAGCCGTTTAATGTCATGACGAACTCTGGCATATTCTCACGTTGTTCCTTTGGATCTATGATCATCATTCCGTATAAGCCGCGGTTGATATGGTCGGCTATCGGTGATACATGGCAATGATATGGATAGACACCAAATGGTTGTGCAATGAATTCGTAGGTGTATTGTTGCCCCGGTGCAATTGCGCCGCTTATGCCTTCGACACCATCCTGAACACCAGGGTGTATCGAATGCGTATGTAATGAGTGGGCACGCTTATTTTCTTCGCTATTGATTACGGTTATCCTTACAAGATCTCCTTCGGTGAAACGCATTGTAGGCCCTGGTATGGTACCGTTAAACGTCCATGCGTTCATAATATGACCTTCATTTGAAATACTGACATTCTGATTCTCTTCTGCTATGAGTGTGAATTCTCTTACAGTTTGACCATTCTCTTCTGAAACTCTTCCGCAATTAAAATGGGTTAGATATTCAATCGAATTAGGTCGTTTGCTAAGATCAGGTGTACAGTTCTTTTGTTTATCATAGTTGTTTATTGTAACCAAATCATTAGTAACATTAGTATTTATTGCGTGTTGTGTTTTTTGATTATCTCGCTTAGTATAACCATTGTCATTACCTGAAGCACTTGATGTATAAGGATCAGGCATAGCGGAGATACCCGATGGCATACTCATCATCATCATCATCATTGCAACGACAGGTATAATGACTATAGTTGTTTGTGTTCTTAATCTTCTCATTGTGCGTCGATGCCTAACCACTCCTATAAAAATCAACTAGAAACATTTACATTGTCCTAATATCTAATCAATGTTTAAGTAAATAATTACATCTCTTAGAGTTTACTATATATATGTAGAAAATCTAATTTCTTTCATTTTTATAAAGGATTCTCAAAATAAAAATTTCCGCGTATATATTCCACAATATAGTATTTATATGTTTTGTTGCAATTTTTATATAATATTTTCTATAAGTTAAACTACAGAGTAATAATCAAGCATTACTCGCAATTTAGAAGAGCTGCGAGAATATTATTTGAGATATTTCTGCCGTCACGAACCGTTAAAGCTGATACTATTTGGAAAAGGAGATGATTTGCTATCTGTATATGTCGATGAAGTTTTATTCTTCATGATGTAGTTTGATACTTCAATGGACAGCGACATTTATACATCCTCATGTAATTCCTCAAATCTTTATATCATTTTCTTGGTTACCTCAATTAGCCTTAATATAAATAAATATTCGATTGATATATTAAAAATTAGACAAAAGAAGCATTAATCTTTAGGCAGCTAAATGTATTGACTTAGTATGCGCCTTATAATGAAGTTTGGCGGAACTGCCATAGATTCTGGTCAAAAGGTCATTCATGTAGCCAATCTGATAAAATCATATAGATATAAGAAATACGATGAAATGGTAGGCGTTATTTCTGCTGTCAGGGGCATAACAGACGAAATACTATCCATTTCAAACAGTGTAAAGAGGGGAGATAAAATTTCTATAATGGATTTCATTAAAAGGACACGTATCGCTCATTTGGACATTATTGATGAATCAATCTTAGATAGAAAATTAAAAGATGAGGCACGAATTGTAATTACAAAACTGATTGATGAATTACAAGACATACTTGAAGGAATAGTGCTTCTAGCTGAAGTCACTCCAAAATCACTAGACTATTTATTGTCATTTGGAGAGCGGCTATCAACTCCAATTGTTTCGTTTGCATTACGTGACATAGGATTAGCATCAGCTTACATTATCGGAAAAGAAGTTGGGATATTGACTGATTCTAATTTCGGTGAAGCTCGTCCTCTTATGGATACTACAAAACTTCGTGTTGCCCATAAAATCGAACCATTACTGAGAGAAGGTATAATCCCTATAGTAACTGGATTTATTGGTGCGGACCAGAATGGCAACATAACAACATTGGGTAGAGGAGGCTCTGATTATACAGCTACAATAATTGCAGCAAGTATCAATGCTGACGAGATTTGGCTTTGGAGTGACGTTGACGGGTTAATGACAGCAGATCCTAAGATTGTGAACTCTGCAAAAGTACTCAAAGAAGTATCCTATGCAGAAGCGATGGAACTGGCGTTATTTGGTGCAAAGTATATTCATCCACGCGCTCTTGAGCCTATTTTAGACGCAAAAATCCCAATTCTAATACGCAATACATTCAATGTAAAACATGAAGGTACCATTATCTCACATAACCCTAGCACGACATCTAAAAAAATTGTAAAATCCATTAGTGCTATTCGCCATACAGCTTTGATTGATGTTAGTGGAGGTGGAATGGTGGGTACGCCAGGAACCGCTGCAAAGATCTTCGATACACTTGCGAAAAATAGAGTAAATATTATGATGATCTCTCAAAGTCCTTCAGAATCTAGTATATCAATGGTAGTAAGGAAAAGCGACCTTGATAAAGCAACAACCACATTTGAGTTAAATTTACTTGGAAAGATCATAAAACAACTAAATGTCAATGAAGACGTTGCGATAATTGCTGTTGTAGGGTCAGGCATGCGTGGAATAAAGGGTGTAGCAGCAAAAGTATTTGGTTCTGTCGCAAGAAGAAACATCAACGTTATGATGATTGCTCAGGGATCTTCCGAACTAAATTTGGCTTTTGTAGTTAATGATAATGATTGCGAGCAGGCAGTTAGAGCATTACACGATGAGTTTGGACTTGCTAATATAGAATAGAATAAAATAATTTACAATTGATTGTTTGATGGTTATGACGATATTGTTATAATACAGTTCTTTATACAGGTCACGATAAACGGCCAAATGACTGTCTTTTAATAAGACTGTCGATGATGTACAGCCTTTTGTTATGAAAAAAGATAAATTCTATCCTATGTCACTTAGATAGAATGAGTAAAACTGGAGGTAAATTATTTGTTGTTGGTGTTGGTCCTGGTCATCATGACCATATGACATATAGAGCAAAACAAGTAATAGAACAAAGTGAAATTATTGTTGGTTATGATACATATGTATCTCTAGTTGAGGATTTAATTGTTGGTAAAGAAGTATATCGTTATGCCATGACACAGGAGGTAGATAGAGCAAATCAAGCGATAGGTTTTGCAGAACAGGGCAAAATCGTATCGCTAGTATCATCTGGAGACCCTGGCATATATGGAATGATAGGCTTAATTTACGAGATTCTTTCGGAGAAAGGATGGAATAGAGAAAACGGAATTTATGTCGAATGTGTGCCAGGAGTTTCGTCATTGAATTCATGCTCAGCTCTAATTGGTTCTCCATTAATGACTGATTTTGCTGTAGTTAGTATGAGCGATTTACTTGTGCCATGGGACATAATTGTAAAGCGGGTAGAAGCGGCTGCCTTAGGAGATTACGTTACTGTAATTTACAATCCGGCTAGCAAAAAGCGCATACATCAACTAAGAGATACCAGAGACATTTTTCTAAAATACAGAAAATCAGAAACTCCTGTAGCAATAGTCAAGGGAGCATATAGAGAAAGCCAAGCAATAGTTATTACCACTCTAGACAGAATGCTAGAACATCAAGACATGCTTGGTATGATTACAACAGTGATAGTAGGTAATTCATCTACTTTTATTTACAATGGCATGATGATAAACCCGAGAGGATATAGGTCAAAATATGATCTCGTCAAAGAAGTTCCTGTCGCTACGACTTCTACTAATAACAACAGTAATTCCTGACTTTTGTTATTTTTGCATTAATTTTGTAATTGCCTGTTGGAAATATCTGGACCAAATTAAGATGCAGTCAAAGAAAATTATTCTACTTCTATATATAGTATAGAATATTCTTGTATTTACTTCTTTTAGAAGAATTGAATTTATACTAAACATATCTATTTATTTATGGGGAATATTAACCTGCGTCTATTTGAATGAAAAAATTAATAGGCATTACTTACTGCCCACTTTATAAATGGACGTACAAGAACGTTTAGATCTTATTAAAAAAGATCCTACTGAAGAAATTGTTACCACAGATGAGTTGATAACTCTGTTACAAACCGTTGACTCACCAAGGCATTATATAGGTCTAGAAATTTCTGGAGAGCTCCATGTTGGAAGTCTTATTTTAACAGGTTTTAAAATTAATGATTTTGTTAAAGCCAAGGTTCATACGACTGTATTTTTAGCTGATTGGCATACCTACATAAACAATAAGCTAGGTGGAGACTGGAATAAAATTAAAGATATCTCAAATTATTATTCTGAGGCATTCAAATTTTTCTGTCCTAGCGCAAGTATAATTATCGGCAGTGACCTTTATGATAATACAGATGACTATTGGATAAATTTTGTACGTTTTAGCAAACAAATGACTTTATCTAGAACAGTACGCTCTTTGACGATCATGGGTAGGACTGAGAAAGAAAATCTTGATTTTTCTCAGTTGCTATATCCGCCGATGCAGTCTGTGGACATCAAGGCACTCAACTTGGATATAGTCCACGCAGGAATGGATCAGAGAAAAATTCACATGCTAACAAGGGAAATATTTCCAAGATTAGGATGGAAGGTTCCAGTTTCTGTCCACCATCATTTGCTGCCGGGGCTTTCTCAACCTTCCAAATTAGGATTTTCAGAAGATTCTTCTGAAGACTTAAAAATATCAAGTAAAATGAGCAAGAGCAAACCCTCAAGTGGGATTATGATTCATGATACCGAGCAAACTATTAACGAAAAGATGCACAAGGCTTTTTGTCCTCCTGGTGTTGTAGAAGCTAATCCAGTCCTTGAGCTAGTCAAATATATCATCTTTCATCAATTTTCTGAGTTTGTTATTGAGCGTCCTTCAAAGTACGGTGGAAACATTTCATACAGTAATTACAAAGATGTTGAGTATGACTTCATTAAAAATAAAATACATCCTATTGATCTGAAAAATGCTACAGCTATATACATAAATAAAATAAT
>JAREAI010000378.1:0-3685 GCA_029240435.1 Nitrososphaeraceae archaeon
TAATGATATTATTGAAAAAGATGAGAATACAAGAAGCAGTAATGTTAACAGATTGATTGATAAATTGCGTACGCATACTATATTATACATCTTGTTTGGATTTTATTTTATTAGCTAATGAAGATTTTAAAAGAAAAATATGTAACAGCTTTCTGAATTTGGCAGTTGCATTTACCTCTTTTTCTCCCAACCTTTCATTATAGCGGCAGTACTCCCATCAGAACCTATCTGAATACTACCATCTGAGCTGTAAGCTCTTGCTATAAACCAGTCTAAGTCTAGATAACGACAGCATATAGCAATTGTCAATATTTAGCATAGATTAACCAACATCGAAGAAGACATGTGTTTGTGTACCTATGTACAATAAATGGACAGACTCATAAATTATTTTATCTAGTAGAATCATGCACTCCAAATATTTGGGTAACATAAAACATTTAACTAATTATACTACCACCACAACCAGCACCGTATCTATTTTGTCCTGGTGTTGTGAGACAAATATATTCAGGCTTCGTTAGTTAGTCATTAACCTTGAGCGAGGAATTTAAAATGAATAAAGGTAATCTTGCTGAGCTGGCACTGTTAACTGCCGTAGTATTTCTAATTTCAGGCTTTGCTATATATTTTAACAGCTCTGATCTTAATAAATCAGTATTAGCACAAGGACAAGTAGGAACACCAAAACCTATTTCTGCAATACAAGTAGCACAAGAAGGCAATGGAAACAGTACAACAACAACAAATGGTCAGATCAAGAATGTTCAATTCTCAATTGACAAATCTCAATTCAAAAAGGCACCAGAACTTGCTAAAATTAGTGGGTATATTAACACTGCACCAATAAAACTCTCAGATCTTAGAGGAAAAGTTGTGCTTGTTGATTTTTGGACATACAGTTGTATTAACTGGATAAGAACTCTTCCTTATCTTAATGAATGGAATGAAAAATATGCAGATAAAGGTCTAGTTATATTAAGTGTCCATACACCTGAGTTTGAATTTGAGAAGAATATTGATAATGTAATGGCAGCAGCTAAAAAGTTTGGAATAAAGTATCCAGTAGTTCAGGACAATGAGAGAGGAACTTGGAATGCATATGAAAATAGATACTGGCCTAGGATATATCTAGTTGATAATGAAGGATACATAAGGTACGATCATATTGGTGAAGGAGGTTATGCTGAAACTGAGAAGGTCATTCAATCTCTACTTCAAGAACGTGCTGTTCAATTGGGTATCAAAGATGCTACTCTTCTTAATTTAAATAATTCAATCACAACAACAACTAAACCAAAAGGTGTTCAATCTGTAGACTTCTCACAAATCAAGACTCCAGAGCTCTATTTTGGATATCATCTTGCAAGGACATCACTTGGAAATCCTGAAGGTCATAGACCAAATCAAACAGTGACATATTCTTTTCCTTCTTCTTCCTCAGATATCAAACCTAATATCATTTATCTTGATGGAAAATGGAAGAATAATGCGGACAATATGGAATTGCAAAGTGATACTGGTCGTATTGCTTTAACCTACTCTGCAAAGTCTGTAAACATAATTGCAGGAGGAAAAGGAGGAGAAGAAGTCTCCATCTCGGAAGATGGAAAACCATTGTCAGCTGAATCATATGGACAAGACTTGTCTGAAGAAAGTAAATTCGTAGTAGATGGACCGAGATTGTACAACTTATCAATGCATGATGGATATGGTAACCATTCACTCATAATGGATGTAAAAGGAAAGGGGTTTCAGACATACGCATTTACAGTTGGTTAGTTGTTTAAGCGGTTTACATAATTATGGTAGTTGATAGTAAGCTTGAATAATTTTGCTGTGATTTCTAGTGCTTTAAATGAAAAGAAGTCAAGAGGATTACCCGGAAGAGAAAGACCAATAAGATCTTAAAAGAAATTGAAGACTGCAGACATAAGCTGAATATAAAAAGTTGAACAGGTCTATCAAAATATGAAGAGTCCAGCAGGAGAATTAGGACGCCAACTTATTTCTATAGAGAAGCAAATAAGTGGTAGCTTTGAAAATGTTTAAAAATAGTACGCATTTCTATATGTTGGAATCCTCTTATTATAGTCATTTCGTTGCGGATACCAACAGGCGCGAATAATTTTACTCCATTGTTGCTGTAGCATTTATCTCTAGAATATACAGTTTTGATAGTAATAATTAAGTAGTGTTGATTCAAATTTTAGTGTCTATTCTGTTCTGAATCCTACCTGCTCCATCGAGCTGTTATCACACAGAAGAATAAATTGAACCCACTTACATACAGCCTTCAAGCAGATATGAACCACCCTCTAAAAATGACTACAAATAAGTAACTGTTATTATTATTATCCTGACTTACTACTACTTTATCAGATAACCAGTTCATCACTTAGGAATTAAAATAGATGTTTTGTTAAGTAATACATATGCAAAATTCGCAGTACAATGTAATGCACACAACAACGAACTCATGGCACAATGATGTACTAAAATCAGAACTACCTGTTTTTGTTGATTTTTGGGCTGAATGGTGTGGTCCTTGCAGAATGGTTGGGCCGGCTATAGAACAGTTGTCGCAGACAATGGGAGATAGAATAAAAGTAGCAAAACTCAACGTTGACGAAAATCAAGAAATAGCAATGAGATATGGCGTTCAATCAATTCCTTCCTTCTCTGAAATACTACATCAACAAAGAGATATTGCTGAGAAACATAGTTTGACTTTATAATTTGTCTTTGCAAATTATTCACATTTGTGTACCTTAAATTGGGTCCTAAAATTATATCAAATTTGGTTCGCAAACCACTGGCCCCACTTTTCAGCTGAAAACAACGTTAATTGAAAAATAAAACAGGTATGTATCCCTGACCAGCAACCAAGGAACCTAATCCGATTCCCTCCTTACCAGTTATGGCTTAACATATATTCTGTATAAATTGACAAAGATACTCCTAAACAGACTTTGGAGTTCAAGGCGCTTCTATTCATGAATTAAAAATAGCAGTCCATAGAGAGATCTATTCAGACAGCTTTCCTGAAACATCAACAATCTGGACATATGTCAAAGATATCAGCTAATGCAAGACGGTCATCACTTTAGACGATATAAGACCCGAAGCAACTGAAGAAAAACAAGAAAAATGATCAGACAACAGACAGCGACCGATTAAAATTGTCCAGAACAAATATGAATACTTCCCAGTATACTGTAATCCTCCCCAACCTGAATCTCGCCGGAGCCGCGCCTCTCTTATGCGCCGGAATCACAACATACTCGCCCATGCGGCATTGGGGTGTCACCAAAGGCAAGAAGGTCGGTGTGATAGGTCTCGGCGGGCTGGGTCATATGGCGGTAAAGTTTGCTCATGCGCTTGGAGCCCATGTCGTAGTCTTTACCACTTCGCCTAACAAAAAAGAAGACGGCGGTCTCCGCCGAGCACGACATTAACGCATACATACAATTACTCCGCCGCGACGGCAACATCACCCTCGTCGGCGCACCGGACAAACCTCATGCCGTCTCGGCCTTAAGCCTTCTGTTCAAGCGTCGCAGCCTCTCTGGCTCGCTCATCGGGGGTATTGCCGAAACGCAGGAGATGCTCGACTTTTGCGGCAAACATAACATCACTGCCGACGTAGAAGTCATCCCAATCCAGAAGGTCAACGAGGCTTACG
>JAREAI010000379.1:0-3464 GCA_029240435.1 Nitrososphaeraceae archaeon
TATGCTTCTTTGCCATCTGTATTGCATAGTCTACGGTCTTCATAGATATTTCTGAGCCGTCTATTGCTACCAATATTTTGGAGAAGTTTATATTTGACTTGGTCAATTTATGTTTTCTCCATGTACTATGATTGCTTGGTTTGGGCCATATAATTTAATTTTTACTAGAATCCAATTGTCTTTTTGTGAGTAAAAATGTGAACAAGGTATTATGGACATACATAGAGTACAACGCGGCTATAGTGCAGACCGCCAGTTTAAAAATAAATTTCTACAGCATTTTTTGATATAGGAACAGACATATGTTACCATCATAGTAATTGTGAAGCATTATTTAATGCAATTAAACAATTTATACTTCACCAACAATAATAACAATAATTTAAAAACAGCACATGCACTTTACTGCGTATAAGAAATCGTAAAAGAAATGTGTCATTGAGTGTTCAATATCATCAGAACATCACTAAAAAATATTATGATGAATAGTAAATAAAAAGGAAAGGAAAATTATTAGTAGTATCTATTTCTGACTCTGAATATCCAGAGTTCTGCGCATCTACATGTTCTAATTTGGAATTAATTTTTGTATTAGACTTCTATAAGAAAATTAATCTCGCTTTTTTTGTTATAAGTTGAAAGCAGATTTATGTGATGAAATTACTAATCCTTTGCTATTTTTATCTAACTAGTCTTTTACATATCGAATATTCTAAGTCTTCTTCTTCAGCTAATTCATTTCTTGATCTATATGCTAGATTAGAAATTCTTCTATTCGTTTTATCAATTGATATCTAGTTGTAGTACACTTGTTATGGATTTAGACTTTAGTATATCAACTATTATTATATAGTTTGATGTAGTCAAATACAGTGAGAAACTTCTCCAAAATATTGGTAGCAATAGACGGCTCAGAAATATCTATGAAAGCAGCAGTTTATACTATAGATATAGTAAAAAAGAATAAGTCTCAGCTGATTGCCTTAACTGTCCTTGACATATCTACACCGAGACGCATATCATCATCCTTTATTACAGCACCAACATATGGATTAAAAGAATTAGAAGAAAAAAGAAAAGAAGCTCAGCAATGGTTAGATAAATTTGAAAAATTAGCAGCCAAAGAAAACAATGTGAAATTCAAATCAGAAATTATCGAAGATCCAATATCAAGAGTAGGATCTTCAATAGTAACCTATGCTGAGCGTGAAAATGTAGATTTGATTGTTATTGGTTCAAGAGGTAGAACAGGTTTTAAGAAGATGCTGCTTGGAAGTGTTGCATCAGATGTCGTAACATATGCACACTGTCCTGTAATGGTAGTAAAGTGAGTCCTTTAATTATTTTGTTATGTATACCAAGCATAAATGAAAAATCTTTGAATCCTATCCCTTTTGTTATGTCTGATATCATACTTTTTCAAATGTTTTTTTTCAACTAGGATATTTACCAGATACATCTTTACGTTATTTCGTTTTATTCAAAAAATTCTTTATTATTGCTAGCCCTGTCTTGGTTCTTCATTTTCATATTCTTGTCCACCTTTTTGTGAATCCTTTTCTAATATTCCTTGTTCTTCTAATTCTTCCACTACGTTTTGTGCTTCTTCTCCTCTTAGTGATTCTAATATCTTTGCATTTCCCTCATTTACGTTCAAATTTTCTTTTAAATAACCAATAAAATCAGTAGGTGTCACTATACCTAAAGGTCTGTTTATATCATTATCCTCTACTACAAGTAAGTGTCTCACTTTATTCTGTATCATTACATCAGCCGCTGCTTCGACTGGCAATCTTGCATCAATAGTAACTAATGGAGAAGACATTATATTTTTTATCAGCATATTCTTACTACTACTTCTGTAATTGACACATACTTTTCTTACCAAATCACGTTCTGTCACTATACCTGTGGGTTTGTTATTGCTGTCATCAATTACAATTAATGAACTTACATTATTGTCCTTCATTTTCTTTGATGCCTCTTGGGAGGAACTAGATGTGCCAATTGTTTCAAGCTTTTGAGTCATTAATTCACCTACCAATATAGTTGCCATACTAAAGTAAAATATACTAACTGCCATCTATAAAGATTAACAACTAAATTCTTAACTTTAAAGTTCAAACAATTACTTATTCCTATGCAAATCGTGTTTTTGGTTTACTAGCTGGATGCTGGTATCAGTATCAAAGATTAACCGAATTGTAACTAATGAAGAATTAAGCACGAGGAAAGCTACATAAGGGTTTTACTGTTAATATAAGTTATTATAAATTAGATTATTGTACTCTCAAATAGGAAATACCAATTACCAGATTTACTTTAATTGTATAATGACATAGCACTTAAGATATCAAATTCATAAATAATTTAAAATACATAATTGATTAATGAATTCAAGTAATGACGTAAACATCACAAATCCATCGTCCTCATCATCATATTCAAACGTAAGAGAAGATGATTATTCAAAAGAATCAAGTAATAATTATTCTATCTCTAAATCCAATATTCCTTCTTATACTAAGATTTTAGTACCTCATGATGGAAAAGAAATGTCAGATAAAGCACTTAGTCATGCGGTCTATCTATCAAATCTTTCTGGAGCAGAAATTGTCATTTTGCGTATTATAGAAGATGTTGACAAGTTAGGGGATACTTCTGTTAATGTATCTCAAAATAATAAAGCAATAGACAATCAAAAGGGTTTTGAACATAATATTCAAGGAGAATTAGTAAATGCTATGGAACAAAAAATAAAAAAATGTGTAGAAGCAGGTAGCAAGAATAAGATATCCTTTGAAATCAAGGCAGGACATGTAGTAGATGAGATAGTAAAGGCAGTATAATACACTAACCAAAAAATTGTAGGAATTAAATGATGAGGAAAACTCAAAGGTAGAAAATACAAGAAATAGAACATAAAATAGAGATACTAATAATAATAGGTGTATTTTGTTTTAAACGTGGATTCTCCATAGACAAGTTTGTTGATGTGCTAGAAAATATGTCGTCTTTAGAAGATAAAACTAAGATTGCATTTGATCAGCTGCCTAATGAACTCTTACAACAACAGAGACATCTAGAAAAAATAGAAAAAGAAACACAAGAAACAACATTTGCAAAATGATTATAATACAACTGCGGATAGCCTTGAAGAGTATTCAAGAGTATTCAACAAATAGACCATCATTTGGAAAATATATGACTTAAAGGAATTAGAAGAGACAAAAAGACAGCCAAAAGGATTACAGAATAAATCTATGAACTATAATTAAAAAACTTGATGACCTAAACTAACGTGATCTTTTTTGTTCATTCATGTCTATTTTACTAATGTATTTTTACTATTATGGTGCAGTTGGCGTAAATCCTTCTATCCCATCCAAAACCATAGAATGGTTTGCGTTTGTACAACAATTGCAATTGGCTTTTATGCAGTCTGACGCAATTCTGTGGTAACA
>JAREAI010000380.1:0-2649 GCA_029240435.1 Nitrososphaeraceae archaeon
TTAGAAGAAGTAAGAAAATTAACTATAACCGATACAGCTATAATGACGGGATTGGCTGACTCTTTCAGAAATAGCTTCAAGAAATTCGTACACATTGATCCATTTACTATGCCCGATCCCTTCACAGATAAGGACGACTACGAATATTTGATTATCGCTGAAAAGAGACAGCTGAATAGAATAGTTGCCCTCATCGCTATCAATAAAGATTTACTTCCTGATATGCCTTGGGACGGTATACTTGGCACACATTTAGTTATGTTATCAATATCAAAACAAGATGCAATAGAGCTAAAATATGAGATGATGCCTAAGGACACCAATAACTCCTATCCATTTAGACGTTCGGGTCGAATTATTGGATATATTATGTTTGCATTTCAGATTTGTGGACTGCGTCAATAAGATAGCCAGGCATTCAATCTTTTTAGTCAGCGTATATATGATAATTGATGTTATAATGATTGTTAATTAGTTTTTTAAGATTTATTACATTAATGGTTCTTCTCTTATTATTAATTGACCGTCTGGAGAAATACTTATACCCATGGTATTCAGGATAGCTTCTGCAAATTTTCTCTCTTCTCTTTTAAGAATGTGTTCAGCCATCTTTAATCTGTAAGCTGGAGCCCAATGTTGGCCTATTTTATATTTACCTCGCATTTCTTTTGGGATTATCTTAATAACAGCTACTTCGTGTACTGAAGGCATAAAAGGATCGAGAACCTCATATTTTCCTTCTTTTTGATATTTTTCCATAAGGCCATTCAATGCTTTAGCTTTTTCTTCATTATCTTCAACAATAACTGCGGTCCCTTTTATAACTACACTAATATAGAGAGTATCGGCTTGTGATGCATCAGTAGGGTGAAAATAATATGAAGGCAAGAAGCAAATGTGCTGGTCTACTTCAAACCCTACCTTTGGATTTCTTTTAATATTTTCAAGTTTTTCGCCCAAAGGATGGGAATGCATATACACTGCATCTGATCTTATTGTATCTTGTTGTTGCAGGTATACAAAATTCATTGGGATAATCTGTGGATAGCCATTGATATCAATTGATGCTATCCTTCCAACTGATTGGCTATTTAGAAAATCTATAATTCTATTTTTGGATTGTATTTCTAATTTTTTTGTGATTTGCATATTATATATAATACTGATTTTATATAATTAACTTGCAGACCGTTGACTGTCCTTTTGTCGTTCCATTTTAAGAATAAGATAGTGTTTACATAACTGACTGACCAAAGTACTCTACCTCAATTTTACTTTAATAATGCTATCAATAATGCTATCTCATCATATATTATTGTATTAACATTAACATTTAGACCTTAACTTAACGTCTACTTCAAGCGTAATGGGGGTTTTGTTAACGAGTTTTTTCTACTGTTCACATAATATGAGATGCTTATAGTTTTATTAACAAATTAGGCTGTTAACTTCAATTGCTAGTAAAAGAAGAGATTTAACAGTTCGAGTGGAAATAGAGGGGTTCAATTTGCCCATTTTAACAATGTTAACGAATATCTTAACGCTCCAGTGGAAACAAAGGGGTCATTTCTTCCTGCTACTATCTTTTTTTCTAGTTTTGTTAATAAGCGTGTTAATGCCTGTAACGATTGACGGTTACCTCCACCCCGTTATTTCCTGTCCAATAACGTTCTCATATACCCAATTATTTAAATTAATATATTTTATATTTTAATCTATAATAATTGATTCATGTGTTTAAAAGTTATTGTTAATAGATTGTTAATATAATATTAACAAAGTATTATTATTGTCTTGGAAAGGAAGTATAGGGGTGTCTGTATAAGATAGAAATAATTCATGTAGGAGTAGACAACTAGACGTGAGCGATGATATTCTAGAAGGTATTTTCACAAGATCTACAGTAGGAAAAACGCTAATAAAGGATCGAAAGACATTAACAATAGATTATGTGCCAGAAAAGCTTCCCTTTAGAGATGAAGAAGCTAAAACAATAGCCCATACTTTATCTATAGTCTTAAAAGGTGCTAGACCGTCTAATTTATTGTTATTCGGCAAACCCGGTACAGGAAAGACAGCAGTAATAAAAAATATAATTAAGCATCTACAAAAGAAAGCAAAGGAACTAGAAATAGAAGTTATAGTGCCATTTATAAACGCCAAGACTGCAAATACGGCATATAAAGTTCTCTACGAAATTGCAGAGGAAATGGGAATTAACAAAGGAGAAAAGAAACATCAAGTATATTTTACTGGATTGTCTATGGGTGAAGCAACAGATAGGATACTAGATTTTATACAAAATAAAAAAAAACTTCATGTTATTCTTGTAATCGATGAGATTGATTCACTTGTAGAGAAAAATGGCGATGATATTTTATACAGCTTCACAAGGGCAAATGAGAGGATGCATGAAGGTGGTTTCATTAGCTTAATTGGAATATCTAATAGTCTGACATTTAAAGACAAACTAGATCCACGAGTAAGGAGCAGCCTGAGCGAAGAAGAAATGGTTTTTAATCCATATACTATACTCCAATTGCAAAAGATCTTATCTGATAGGGCCAAGCTAGCATTCAATGACAATGCCATTTCTACAGCAGCAATAAATTTATGTGCAGCAATGGCTGGAAAAGAAAATGGGGATGC
>JAREAI010000092.1:0-8538 GCA_029240435.1 Nitrososphaeraceae archaeon
AGAAAAAGGAAAACATGCATCTTCAACTGAGAGTCGTAGATTAATATGGGAACAGGTAGTATGGCCTTTAGTATTAGAGAAAAACAGGCAATTTTTCACCCTTCGAGAATACCGTATCAAAAGTAATGAATTCAGTAAAACTCATAGTATTCAGTTATCCACTCCAAGACGCTCAGGAGGGCTAATTTCTTTAATGAATAAAGGTATCATAAAAAGAGATAGAGGACTTTATTCAATTCACTATAGGCTTGTGCCATATTTAAGAAAGAAGGCTAATCTAGACTATGGAACTGCAACTAGAGGAACATATACAAATTGATTGACAGAAATTCCAGAAAATCTGCAATAAAAGCTGAGCTCATCTAAAAACTATAATTGCTGTAATGTATATGCACCAGACTATGACTAATCCCGAAGAAAATCCAATTAACTGGGATGCTATTATCAAATCGCATAAGGGAGTCATAGCATCAGACAGAAAAAGAACTGGAACTGTTATAGCACAGACAGAGGATGAAATTGTCATTTCTGATGGAGTCATAACAATACACCGATTCATTATGCCAAAGTCTAAAGTGGATTATTATGACGGAAGTGACGTTTATCTCAAAATACCATCGCAGCTACTTAATATTTTTGAAGTCGGAAATAAAAACAAATGATTGATTAGTCCAAAATAGTTTATCTATTTATCTATCTCTTTCTTTATCCTCTTATTCTAATGCTCTGCAGCAAATAATATTTTAGCTCAGCAGAAGAATACACTAGGGAAACTAATTACTTCTCCAGTTAATTAATGTCATTCTCTAATACCAATATAATTCAGTAAGAATCCTTTGTTGTTTTACGATTTCCTACTACATGGGATATGAGAAGTAGTTAGTACAATCAGAGTCAGTATCAGGCAAACTGTCATTACCTTTGATTCATAAATTGCTATGTTATTTATCCGTTTAAATATATTTGATATCCTAGGCAAAAATTGGGTTTGGCACATACTGGATAACATGTTATTCTAATTCCGCCTTTACCCTTCTAACTAACTGATCCATTGTAACGGGTTTTTTAATAAAACATCCTATACCTCTAGTAGGATAGAGTTCTCTTAATACCTCTATGTTTGCCTCCCCTGCAGTAATAAAACATATCTTAACATTAGAATCCGATTCTAACAGTCTTCTAGATAGGTCAATGCCATTCATTTTGGGCATATTGATATCAACCAGTAGGAGATCATAGAAGTTTGGTCTGAACTGCGATAATGCCACTAAAGGATCATTGAATGTATACACTTCAAATCCTTCATCTTGCAAACCCAAACCGAAGACAGAAGTCATATCTGGATCATCGTCTACAATTAAAACTACTTTGGAAAGTCTTTTCTCTTCGACGGTAGCGATATTCACAGATTCCTTTTGTGTGCCGGCAGGTTCACTTAGGAAAGTATGCTCATAAATATCACCTTTGGTAATTCTACCTTCAGATGTCCCTTCATGCATTAGGAATGTCGGTCTTTCCATTTATGTCATGATCATCTCCTTTACTTTTTTTACTAAATCATCCACTCGAATAGGTTTTCTGATAAAACTAACACCAAGTGAGGATGATGGAAACATTTTTTTGAATTCTTCAGTATACCCCTCTCCAAATGCTGTCAAGAAGCAGACTTGAACTTTATTATCTATTTTCTTTATTTGTTCATATAATTCAAAGCCATTCATATCAGGCATTTTGATATCCAGAATTAGAAGGTCGTATTTCCTCCTCCTCCTATCTTCTTTAAAGGCAGATAGTGCTAATAGAGGGTCTGTAAATGAATCGACTTTAAATCCGCCGTCTTCTAAACCCATAGTAAATATAGAAGCATTATCAGGTTCGTCATCTACAACTAAAATCTTCTTTTCTTCACTCATTTTTTGATGACCGTGACATGCTTACTTCTTTTCCTCCCCACTTTCCTTGTTTGACTGCAGACCATTATTGTTCATTAAAGGTAGTGTAAACGTAAATGTCGCTCCTTGTCCGTCAGAATTGTTTTGAGCCCACATTCTGCCCCCATGCTCTTCAATTATACTTTTTGAAATATACAGCCCTAATCCAGTGCCTGCAAAAGATTTGGTAGCAAACTTTGTAAATAATCTTGGTAATATTTCTTGATGTATGCCTTCTCCGGTATCTCGAATGTTAACAGTAACCTCCTCTAGGTTATTATGCTTCTTTTCTAGACTAACTGAAACTGACCCTCCTTCCACTTGATTTGACGTAAATTTGATGGCATTACCTAATAGGTTAGAGATCACTTGTGTAATTCTATCCCTGTCTGCATCTACTATCGGAGCGCCATAGGAGTCATACTTGTTATTATACTTTATTTTTTGATTTTCTTTTTCAATATGACTTCTTTGATCTTCTACAACATTTGCTATCAAATCACTTAGATTGAACTTCTCTTTATCTAGTTTAAGTGTTTGACTTTCTATTCTTGTAACATCTAGTATATCATTTGTCAGCCTTTGAAGTCTGACGGCATTTCTTGAAATTGCCTTTAACATTTCTTCTCTTTTATCTGGATGCTTTTGCATCAAATCAGAATATCCTATGATAGCTTGAGTTGGTGTCTTCATTTCGTGGCTTGCAACGTTGATAAACTCTTTTTGCATCTTATCATGAACTTTTAGTTGCTCATTTGCTTGTAATAGTTGGTTTACTGTATCTTTTAGTTCCTGAGTTCTAGTACTAACTGCTCTTCTAAGGGTTCGATTCCATGACATAATTATGAAAAATAGTGCCCCTGCTATTGCAATAATTATTCCTATTATGATTATACTAAGAACCGATTCTTTATTTATCAGGCCATAAACATTTTCCGCAAGTTGGTGGGGTGAGACAATATACAAAGTCCATATATGATCTCCATTAACAACTACAGGATTATACGCTACAGTAGAAGTATTGCCTTGTTCGATTGTAAAATCTTCTAGACCTACGTCTCCTTCTAATGAACTCTCTATAATTGCATTGAAATCATTTCTTATTCCAATAGGTATAATGGATTGAAATTCATTTCCAAAATAATTTTTGCCAATGTAACTTTGGTTTTGTGAATACAAAATTACACCATTTCTATCTATCAGACCAGCAGTATTAGGGAACTCTTTGAGTAATTCTGCTTGAAGAAATTTACCAATATCAGTTGCCCTAAGTGCTGCTACTATGACGCCTTCAAATATAATATTATTATTTGTCGAGGCAGAGATATTGTTTTCTACAATAACACTACTTCCACTATTATCACCACTACTTCCATTAACACTATTTCCAATAATTGGATAAGAAATGTAGACTCGCTGAACCTTGTCAGTTGAATTTATAACACTACTAAAATATGGGGTATTGCTATCTCTTGGTATTTTGAAGTAGTCTCTAGAACTTAGATCTACTCCCCTGTAATCAGGAAATTGTTGAACCTGACTATAGGTTATTACCTTCCCTTCTCTATCAAGCCAGTAATATCCTTCCGTTAATCCTTTGGTAGATTCTTGGGCTGCGTCAAAAAGCGTTTGGCTGCTCAAACTACTATTATGTATTGAGGGAGCATTAGAAAGCACTCGTAGATTAGATATGATGGCAGATACGCTATTTGCTAGAGAATGGGATATGGCATGGGACTGAATCTTTGAATTTGATTTAATATCATCGATTGCTAGGTTGACGATTTCTCTTGGTATAGAATTGGAATATTGGTATAGGAGAATAAAAGAAATGGACGCAGCCACTATAATTAAAATGATAACAACAAGTACTCTTTTATTATCATAAAAGAGTCTTTCCAGTGGCTTGTCTGATGGCTTGCCCTTTTGTTTATTCATCCTCCACAATAATAACTCCAAGTCACCTTATCTTTTTATGCTTTTGCTCATTGTAATAGGTATCATATCGAATTAATAAAAACGAACATATTACAACCAAACCGAAAATAATCGTGTTTGTTCATTCAAGAATATAACTTTTCACTAAACTACCAATTTTTCGCCAGTCTCTATTGCAGGTAAAGGATCGCTTTTATCTACTTTATATTTGAACAATTCTGAATAATCTAAACTTAGGATAACGTTTCTGCCTACTTCTTTTATCTTTGACTTTGGAACATCAAATCTATAATCATAACTTCCGAATATAACGATTTTGTCGTCGGTTTCCCTCATTATATGCCCTATGCTATCTTCATTTTCTATTCTAACTCCTTTATTAAATAGTGATTTGGGATACTTTCTTTCATAGGTTGCTAAGTCAAGGTTCATTCCTTGTATCCATTCCTCTGACGGTAGGCTTGTAGGTAAGGGTTCCTCCCGTATTGCCCTATACTTCTTTACAACCTCAGAGAAGGTAAGTCCGATTAGCACATTTCTGCTAGTCATTTGAATTACTGACTTTGGCATATCGTATCTATCATTCCCTTGACCAAATACGATGATTTTGTCCTCAGTTTCTCTAACCACATATCCTATATGAGGGACATCTAAAGTCATTACGCCTCTATTGAAAAATCTGCCTGATGTCATCAACTTAACATAGAGCCGGAATCTATATTTGAACTGCTCAATACCATGTTAAACAAATCATACACTTTTCAGATTAATCAATAACAAATATGAGACTAAATGGAATGATATTAAACCGCCTAGAGGAATTACTATGACATATAACCACACTATTAATTGCCATGCATCCAAAAATGCTACTAAATTGTGTATTTATCAACAGTTTCTACCTTACCGCTGTTGACATCTTTCTAACTATACTTTTTTTCCCTAAGATGCTTATAAACTGGACCATAATACCGATTGCTGCAAACAATACTTGTAATTTAATGAGGATTCTACTTGTCGACGATGATCAACAGTCATCACTATTTACTTTTGGAGTAATGGCAGAATATATTAGGTTCCTTTAATTACTTATTGAGGATCTTTAGATATTATGAAGATGTTAAAGCGTGGCTACTTTATTTTGATTGTGGGTGGGGTATTATTTGTTGCAGGTATAGTTATAACGGCAGCAGGGGCTGGTTCCTTAGCAGGCCAATTCTTGCAAGAAAATACAATTATTAGCCAAACGCTTGTTAGACCCTCTGAATCTATAAATGCAACACTCCAAGTTAACGACAACCTACGTCCCATATCTGTGGCATTTCGTTTTGAGCCTGGATCAGCAAACGTTACTCTTAGAGAAACCGTTACTGATCCATTTGGTAGAATAATAAATACAAATGAATTTTCAAAAGACTTCTTTACCACGTTTAAAGTCAATACTGTTGGAAAATTTACGCTTACAATTTCGAACCAAGGCTCTAGTCCAGTCAACGTTGATGGAGTATTTGGTTACATACCGTTTGTAGGAGAAAATAATCAAGTTAATTTAAATCCGCTAAATTCCCTTCTCATAGGAGTTAGTCTATTTATAATAGGCATAATAGTGATGATAGTGGGTATTGTATTTACAATTATAGACAAAAGAAGAGAAAACCGGCGGCCTCCTCCATTGACCCGTTAGTATAAAACTAAAAAATAGAGAATAGGAATATTTGAATAATTAGGCTTACTCATCTTCTTCGGTGTCCTGATTCATTTTTTCCTTCATCTAATGAGTCCCAATCTTTGAAACATTATGGATACAAAGCATAAAATTAGTATGAATAGCTACTGACCTCTAAAGATTGAATGAGATTAAAGTTATTCAAACGGCTCTTTCGCATTACTTCATTATCCACAGAGGATCAGTCTTCTTCATGGTCGAAAGCCAACCCATGTCTGGAGGTTGGATATCCATTTGCCAGAGGATGGCTATCATCTCTCCTCTGTGATGCAGTTCTTCAGTAATAACATGAATCAAAACGTCCTTTACTCTGGATGTTCTTCGAACACCATCGTTATTTACTCTATGAACTCTTTTGTCTAAATCCTCTTGTTTCATATTGAAGAGATACTTATCGACCTTTGATATGACTTTTGAGTTGTATACTTCGATTGATTCCCATGTCTGATAATTAGAGTAATTAAATGGTCTATTAGGGTCTTCCATATCTTGAATCGAATAATTAATCCATGAATCTTCAGCCCATATTATGTGTAATAGGGTATCTTTCAGAGATAACCATGCCGTTTCATGGTTTCTTGTTATCTCTTGCCAAGTCAGAGTTCTCTTAAACGCACCGATATATTCTTGTCTAACATAATGATTGTAGGTAAATAATTCCCTGAAGTCTGATGGTTCCATTATTTATCAAAATTATGGCATGTTATAAAGAGTATTATCCATGTCCCTACAACCCTAACGAGAAGAATATACTAATTTAAAATTCAAGCGCAACTATGTGTATCCCTTGATTAGATAGCGTCATTTTCAAAAACGAATGAACATTAGAATATTGCTGTAAGCCCGCACTATCTTTTAGATTCACCGTATTTTTCATAATAAATTAGTTCTTGAGTAGGAAGACGGTTTTTTCTCTTACCTATTAGCTTTCTCGCAGGGTATCCAAAGCCTAGTACGACTGTTGGACTCAGTTCCCTTGGTATTTCAAAGTCCTTTCGAAGTTTTTCTTCTTTTATTCCCGTAAATAAGCCTGAACCTATTCTCTGGTCCCATGCCGCCAGTTGCATATTTTGTAACACCCTTCCTGCATCAATTACATGAAAACCATATTTTGGATTAGTTAGTACTATTATTGCAAAATTAGCACCTGAAACCCAACTCCCGCTTGTGCTATCTTCTGCTAACTTTTTGAGATTGTCTTTTTTCTCCACCAAAATAAATCGCCAATGCTGTGTATTCATTCCCGTGCCTGTCAGTCTAGCAGCTTCAAGGATCCTTGATCTCATCTCTGATGGAATATCCTGCTGACTGAATTCTCTTACTTCAAGCTTGGTTGATATACATTCGAAGGTATCCATGTCATTCTTGGAGCTACTAATATATAGTAAGTTGCTAGACGCTTTAGATCGGAATCAAATGTGAGCAGCTGAATAATCTTGCCTTCGTGAATACTGAATAATCGTTCAGCGTGCTGGACCTGATGGAAAACCGGCTACATCAACGGTCAGGCGGCGCTTGGCACATACTTATAGACAATCTTGACAAACAAACCTGTAAGTAAGAATATGCAACCCCAGTTATGTTACAAATTTGATTTATCACAAATTGAGATTGGTCTATTCACGCACGCCTTGAGTTTATTAGGAGAAAATGAGGACGATATAATGGTGGTAGATAAAGAGAAAAATAGCCGACAACAAAGAAGAGAAATCTCATTACAGGAGGCTCTAAAGGCAATCTCAGGGGAACAGGCATTTCAGATATTTCGATACCTTACTATTAACAAGACAGCCGCAAGCCTGCAGATTGCAAAAGCGTTGAACCTATCAAGAAAGGTCTTCTATAGTAGTCTCAAGGACTTAAAAAATGTTCGAATAATTCGAAAGCAAAAAGGTGTTTATAGTTTGAGTATTCTAGGTGAGATTATCGCAGATTCTCTTACAATGCCGGAACGTGCGTATCGTCATCAGTTTTCTGTAGAGGTATGTGAAGCAATAACATCTTCAGTTTTAACACCAAATCAGTTTAAAGAGTTTGTAAATACAACAATTCATGATCCTACTATAGCCAAGTACGTATGTGATTGGTATGAGCGCAGAACAGACAATCAGATTGGAGAAACAAGAGAGAAAGAGAAAGGAATCCGGAATTAATAACGTGCCTCATACGACGACACGAACTTTAGAAGTCAGTGGCTGAAATAAGTTAGGGAATATTGTCTTACAATTCTTTAGTATTTTTAGCGTTACATTTGCAAGGCAAAGGTCTCACAAGTCGCGGGAGTGCCTTAGACCAACTCTGGTATCTTGATACCATGTTGGTTCTTCCTGCGCTATTATCTCTAAGCACCTTTCCTCTCCCGAAGAAGCGTATATGGTTATTTATCATTTGGGATCGTAAATCCTTTGCCAAACTTGCTCATCTTAGACGAAATGGTCTTGTTTTTATTTTCACGATCACCTGACTTAATTAGCTTATAACAGTCGTTGCAATACGACTTGCTCTTATAGTGATATTCTACTTCGTTATCTACAAATAAATGACTGCATTTAAAACACCTTCTCTCCATTATCGGACAAAGCTTAAAGGTCCAGAATCATACTAAAATATATGCACTGGAAAAGAAAATCCAATCGTAAAAGATAAATGACCTGGCTAGAATTTCACTGTAGCTAGTTTCTTTTCCCTACTTATCCTGAGTCACATACAGGTTTGAATTATAATCCATAGATTTACTTCTACATTGTCTTCCGCGTATCTTTTTTAATTCTGTTTATGTAATAAAGCTCAGTTTTTGGCACACAATTTTGTGGGAATCTATCAAATTAATCTTATCAGTTTATTTAATAGGCGTTAAATCAATATACTGTATTAATGTGAGGAGAAAGAAGGAGTAAATAATTTGGATCCAAGGGAAATTTTCGTTCTCTCATTTGATGCATT
>JAREAI010000093.1:0-8503 GCA_029240435.1 Nitrososphaeraceae archaeon
TCTCTTCTCTAGATTTTGGCAAAATTTTATGACTCCTAGTTAAAAGATCAATTCCAGAAGATTCCCTGACAGCTTGAGTATAAAAAATTGGAATTCTAACATTTTTACATAAATTGATAAGATCGCGTATCTTTGGAATAACCTCTTTATAGTTGGAGGTTTCCATTCCTAAGAGATCATATGAACCGCCTTTACTAACAAAACCATTTTGGACATCTATTACTAACAGAGCAGGATTGATTGTAAAGTCCTTTAATTTTATTGTCGTGGCCATTTCTTTTCCATGATGATTTTTAAGGATATATGAGTTTAAATATTTATGTTCAAAGAAAACTTATTTGTTAGTAAATGTAGTTCACTTTACTGAAAATGTGTAATCAGAACTATATTATTATAGTACTATTTTTTTTGAAATATTACATTGATATCTTAAGAATTTAATTTTAATATTTTTCAAATGGTTATGATTTTCTTTGATCCGTTAACAGATGGATAAATTTGCAGGATTGCTTCACGACAGATTATAAGTAACTGCCAAGAATACAATAAGATAGTGCTGCAATGTACGGATCAGAACATAATCACGAACCTTATTGATAATAGTTACTATGATAATTGGAGATATCCATTTGCTATTCAGAATATAAAAAATTCATAGAAAAAATGGATTTAAAGAACAGCATGCATTATTATGTTGCGTTACATTATAAACCCAAGCTATATTTTTTATTATTATTAATTTTTATTTCAATCTAATAGGATGTTTTATAGTCAGAAATAAAGAATATAATATTATGAAGAGTTAATCTAAATATCCCATTTGTCAGAAATAGTATTATGGTTCTTGAAGCAAAGTGTCCAGAGTGTGATAAAAGGGCTGAAGTTGATGAGGAAATGATTGAAGTAAAATGCAAGCATTGCGGATTTCAAGCAAGGTATGATGATTATGTGGAGATGATGAAAGATAGAGCAGTAGGTATGACCGACGATTATCAAATGAACTGGGACAGACATCCGATATAGTTGCATCACAATTTACTCCAATTGACTCAAATAAACGTGTGCAATGTAGAAGATACCTTTTGAGTAGATAAGTTAATTATAAAAGAAGGGGCTACATTAGCGAACTTGACCAGTGCATTAACTTTTATCGTAGTATCACCAAAAGCTGCCTTTGTCAGAGCATGTTAGTTCATTACCACAGTTTCGACAGCGCAGATGACAGACTTGAATTGGTGTCATTAGGAATCCGCATCGAAGACATACTACTGAATTCCTGCTTGGAGTTTCATCCTTGACGTTCATACTAACTTGATGTAAAATGAGGTTTTTATTCTTTTCAATTCTGCAAAGATTAATAAAGACATAACCATGCTTGAATTTTATCATGGCTCACTTTAAACTTGTTGTTTCTGATAACAAAGGTAAAAGTATTTCTCAGGAATTGAAAGATAGGGCAGCCAATCCATTACTGGGTTCAAAGATTGGAGAAATTATTGATTCTTCTGTTATCGGCATTGCAGGAGGTAAGATGAAGATTACTGGAGGAAGTGATAAATCAGGAACCCCTATGCGTCCAGATGTGCATGGCGGAGTGAAAAAGTATGTTTTGCTTTCTAGAGGAGTAGGAATGAGGAATACCAATGAGGGAAATAGAATAAGAAAGTTAATCAGAGGAAACATGATAACTGAGGAAATATATCAACTGAACTGTTCCCTTGTGGAAGGCAGTTTACCTGAGAAAGCAGCATCTTCAAATACCAACGAATTTGCAGATGTAAAGAAGTAATAAATATTACAACTAAATTTCTTTAGATTGTTGTTGATATTCATTATGAAATAAAAATTTTTGAGGCAATTACCTTAATATCCCTCTAGAAATTTACCATCATTATTGCACTGGAAAGAAACATTACCAGACTGGTATATTAAGGAATTTGGTTACCAGCCAAGCATCAATATAGGCACATCTGGTCATGTTGATCATGGTAAAACAACATTAATCGAAGCCATAACTGGTATCTGGACTAGCGCACACAGCGAAGAATTGAGAAGAGGCATTACAATTAAAGTAGGTTATGCTGATGCAGCATTTTATAAATGTCAGGACTGTCCACCTCCTGTTTGCTATTCAACACAGCCGACTTGTGCTAATTGCGGAGGGCAGAGCGAGCTAATAAGAGTTGTAAGTTTTGTCGACTCCCCTGGACATGAAAGTTTGATGGCTAATATGTTATCCGGAGCGGCGTTGATGGATGGATCAATTCTTGTAGTTGCAGCAAATGAAAAGGTGCCTCAACCACAAACCAGAGAACATCTTCTTGCACTTCAAGTACTTGGAATACAGCAAATAGTAATTGTTCAGAATAAGGTGGACTTAACCGAATATGAAAAAGCACGGGATAATTACGAAGAAATTAAGAATTTTGTAAAAGGAAGTATAGCAGAGCAGGCCCCAGTCATTCCGGTATCTGCACAACACAAACTCAATATTGATGCGTTAATTGAGGCGATTGAAAATGCAATCAAAACACCTCTTAGGACAAATAATGCACCAGCTATAATGCATGTATTGCGATCATTTGATATTAACAAGCCTGGTATTCCAATAAAGCAAGTTAAAGGAGGAGCAATCGGTGGAGCCTTAGTCCAGGGAGAATTTCAGATCGGAGAAGAAATTGAGATTCGCCCAGGATTCTTAGAGGAAAAGAAGAGTAAATATGAACCAATTAATTCTACTATCGCTACACTTGGAACAGGAGCCGGTATGGTAGAAAGAGTAAGACCAGGAGGGCTTGTTGCCATTGGAACAAAATTAGATCCAACTTTCATAAAAAGTGACTCCTTGATTGGCTCTGTTGTTGGTAAACCTAATACTCTGCCAAAAGATGTGGAAGACATTACTGTAGAGGTTCATCTTTTTGATACAGCAGTTGGTACGCAGGATATGGTAAAGGTTGAACCGGTAAAGGTAAAAGAGTCATTGAGATTGAATATAGGTACTGCAGCCACCGTCGGAACAGTTACAAATTCAAAAGACAGTAAGATAGAAATAAAGTTAAAAAAACCAGTATGCCTGATACCTAAGAGCAGAGTAGCGATTAGCAGAAGAATAGCAGATAGGTGGAGACTGATAGGCGCAGGCATGGCAGTTTAATAAATGGATGTTGTTTGCGACACCAGTTTTTTAATGGTTCTTGTGTCTACGCCTATAAGACAGTTGGACAGAGTTGAAAGCCACTTAGGCAAACTAAATATTTTGGTTCCTAGTATTGTAATTGATGAGCTTAAACTTTTACAGCAGAAGGCTGGACCTAAACGTTCCATGATAGCGAAAACCGCTATAGAGATTTCACAAGCCAGATTCAAAGTGATTGAAATTGTAAAATCACGGCACGTTGATGACGCAATAGTTGAATACGCACTTAAGCACAACTGTGCTACTGCAACTATCGATACTGCTTTGCGTAAAAGACTGCTCAAAAATAATGTGCTAGTGATTACAATCAGCAATAACCGATTAATCATTGCAAATAGCAGAGATAATGAACAGATTTAAATTTAATTTATCATAATATAGCAGTAGGTAAGTGATATGTTTGATTATGAAGGCATCCAATTTCATTGGATGGGTCATGATGGATTTCGAATAGTTGGTGATAACAAAAAAACAATCTATATTGATCCTTTTCAACTACAAAAAGCACAACAGAATAAAAATGATGCAGATATACTTCTGCTTTCTCACAATCACTTTGATCATTTAAGTATAGAAGATCTAAAGCATGTTATTAACCATAATACAACTATAGTTGCCGCCAAGGAATGCATTGAACAATTAAAGGGAATAGAAGTAAAAGAATTAAAAGGTGTAAGGCCAGGTGATAAATTAGAGATAGAAGATATTCCAATCGAAATCATTCATGCATACAATACAAATAAAAAATTCCATCCAAAAGATGACGAGAAAGTTGGCTTTGTTTTTACAATAACTAATCAACGCATATATCATACTGGTGATACAGACATAATTCCAGAGATGAAATCTGTAAATGCTGATATAGCACTCGTTCCTGTATCAGGTACATATGTTATGACATCAGATGAGGCTGCTCAAGCAGTAAACGAACTTATCAAACCAAGAAAGCTTGCAATACCTATGCATTATGGATCAATAGTTGGAACAGAAAAAGATGCAGAAAGATTCAGACGACTTGTTAAAGTATGTGAAACAAAAATCTTAGATCGTGAATGATTAGAAAAGAAAATGTAACTACTTCATTCTTTTTAAAGATTTAAATACGATTTCCTTTTTTTATATAAATGAAAATGGCAGCAAAGAAAAAAGCAGCTAAGTCTGCAAAGAAAGGAGAGAAGTCAAAGTCCAAGAAGTGATCATGTAAATGATCATTCTTGTGATATGTTAGTTGACTGTCATTCTCTCCTTCTTTTATCATGTGATGCCTTTTGATGATAGATCATAAAAGGATAATTTTTATTAATCTCTTGTTTCTGTACTATTATTTTTGATTTATCTTTTTCTCTCAAATATTGTTATTATTCAAATATTGTTATTCAAATCCTTGTTTTGATAAATAGGAGTCAATAACTTTCGAGATATCGGGGATATCTGTATCCGCTGATCTTTTTATATAATTTATTTTTATTATTGGCAGTACCTTAAAAAAGAGGAACAAACATCAATTCTCATCATTATGTTAGATACCAGTAGGACGCTTCTCAAAACAAGAGGGTTTGAATTCCAGACAAGACATCTCTTAATAATTGCAGTTTTGGCTATTGCCTTTTCTACCGCATTTATTATGCGATCGTATCCAGCAAAATATGGATTCTATCTTAATGAATTTGATCCTTATTTTGATTATCGTGCTACTAAATTCATTGTTGAGAATGGCCTAGAGCAATACTGGCAATGGCATGACACAATGTCTTGGTATCCAGAAGGACGCGATATACCTAAAACTTCCCAATCAGGCCTTCATATAGTGTCTGCTTATCTCTATATGATCTTTGGTGGCGGCAGCTCTTTGTTAGACTTTACAATTATTCTACCTGTAATCCTTGGTTCACTAACTACAATAATTGTTTTTGCTCTTGTGCGGACACTGGGTGGCACTACGGCAGGCATGTTTGCAGCTCTGCTTTTCGCATTCACCCCTTCTATCATACAACGAGGGAATCTTGGATGGTTCAAATCAGAACCACTTGGACTATTTTTTGGATTACTTTCAATTTATCTATTTGTTTCTGCAATCAAACATCATAAAATAAAGTATGCTATTGCTAAGGCTGTAACAGGAGGTATTATACTTGGACTTGCTAATGCATCGTGGGGAGGAGTTCAATACTTCAGCATTCCACTATCAATATTCTTTATTTGTCTTCCTTTCTTTAGAAAAGATATACAGCTTCCAATGTATGTTGCAATTGCATTTACAATATTTACGCTAATATCCGCTGGAGCATTTCCAAGACCTGGGATATCTTTCGTATTAGGTTTGCCTGGTATTGCGTTGCTTGGTGGTACAGCATTTTTGGTTATTGCAAACTTCTTGAAAAAAATAAGTCAACCAAGAAGAGAGATCCGGAATACTCTATTTCTTTTGATTGCATTCTTTGCAATCGCAATCAGCTTTCTTTTAGCAGGAACATACTATTCTTCTTCCTTTAGATATCTTAATGCAATTAATCCGTTTCTTTCATCACAAAATCCTCTTGTTGAATCAGTAGCAGAACACTTTACACCAACAGTTGTAGATTATTTCACAGACTATTCAATACTGTTGATGTTCGCTGGGCTCGGCGCCTGGATAGCGTTCAAACGTAGGGATGACATGTCGTTATTTGCATTAATTATAGGACTTACAGGAGTCTATGTTAGTGCAACGTTCGCTAGATTAATGGTATTTTCATCGATAGGAATCATTGTACTCGCTTCATTAGGATTATATGAGGTCACAAGGAGTATTCTAGAATATAGAGAACATTTAGCACCAAGATCAGCTTCATCAAAGACTGCTAAATTAAAGAAAAGGTTTGAACATGGTAGAGTACAGACACCAATAAAAAGAATCATTAGAATTGCGTATGTTGGGATAATAATTTTTATGCTTTCAATTCCATTGTTAGATTATAGAGGAATACTTTATCCACAAAACTCTAATTGGTTAAGTTCTGCTGATGTACCTCCGTCGATAGCAAATGGTGGAACAGGCTATCGATTACAAACTGATGACTGGATAAATGCCTTGGACTGGATATCAAAGAATACTCCAAAAGACGCAGTAATTGCTTCATGGTGGGACTATGGTTATTGGATAACAACCATGGGCAATAGAACTAGCTTAGCAGATAATGCAACCATTAATCAAACAAGGATTGAAACTCTGGCTAAAATGTTTATAGAAGATGAAGAAGAAGGGATTAAAATTGCTAAGGATTTGAAGGCAGATTATATTTTAGTTTATGTAGTAGGACAAAGATATGGTGGAGTCAATGGGACTTCATTTTATACTTTGGGAAATGGAGGCGATGAAAGCAAAAAGCAATGGTTTATTAGGATAGGAGGCTTCAATGAGCTCAATTATCTAGAACAGGACGGTTTTACTCCAACTTCACGATTTTGGAATGGAACTCTTCTAGGTAATCTGATACCATTTACACCTGTCTCTTATGCCTCATTTCAGGAAGGAGTGCTGACAAATATCCAACCACAATATCAGCCTGGCAGTATGGGTCTCTATTCAAAGAACATCAAATATCCCGGCGACACAGAAGATAATCAGCCATTACGTTTGGTATATTCATCAGATAGTTTCAGAACAGACGAGCCAGGTCTTGTCTTTGGAGTTCTACTCTATGAGGTAAATGATGATTACGCTCCAAAAACATCTACTACAGTTTTATCGGAAGAAAATAATCTGCAGAATCCTACTTCGTTATCCCAACAAGGCGATCAAAATTCTACTGCAGCAGCAGTTGATTTATCTACATCAAAGAGATCGCAGTAATTAACACTACTCAGGGGATAATTAAGATGGAATTCTTTCCTAATGCAGCACCCAAACACTTAGAGAACTTCAAATAACTTTCGCAAGGAGGATTTTACAATGGGACACTATTTCATAGAATTGATAAGGATTTTGTTATACAAAGTGGAGATCCAAATACAAGACAAAATGGCACCGGTAGGGAACAATGGGGTACTGGACATCCAGGATTTTCGTTAGCGGAAGAATAAAATACCGTTCCACATGAACGCGGAATCGTCTCAATGGCACGTTCAAGTGATCCCAATAGCGACGGTTCTCGATTCTTTATAGTTCTCAATAAGGCTCCATTTCTAGATAACCAATATACGGTATTCGGTCGAGTTATAGAAGGTATGGATGTAGTAGATAAAATAGAAGCGTTAACGACGGTTCAGAACAATCAACCAGCAGACTTAGAAGCAGCAAGAATTCAATCTATTAGTATAAATGAAAGATAGTCATCGCACAGACAACTGCTTTATCATTATATATGTTTAATTAAGTTTAAATAAAACAATGGCGCCATATCAAATGCTCCTTATCGTTATTTCATCATTATTATAATAATATATGTAAAATCAACTATCAATATGGCTATTATTATCTCTTCAATATACTATTCCTACATTCAAATCAAAGAGATACAATTTTTGAGCAATTAAACTTTTCATTGATAAATATCTGTTTTCAATAGATTGATTCATGGCAAACATAAAAGGCAGATAGACAGTAATTAGATACTCAGGTTCATTAGCTTTTAACCAAGAAGTAAATTTATTTTTTGCACTTTAAAATATTTTTTATCAAATAATGATTGTCATATTTCGATTGACGACAATAACTTGCTTTTCAATTTGTCATTACAATTATTATTAATTAATTATCATTTGAATTAATCTAGTACAGCTTTCGTAATAGAATAATTTGTGATAATTAAGATGATTTTATTTTGAAAAAGACAACTTGATTATGTTTTCTTCTTGGATTCTAACAAAGCAGCATAGATAAACGGCAATAGGATAGTTGCTTCACCATGGATAGTTGTCTGCTTAGCCCTTGTTCTTACCTTGCTCCATGAAATGGCCTCTGATATAAGGGCGCCGCTCAAACTCCCATCCCATTCTGATGCAGTAGTAATGTATACTGCATAATCCAATCCACCTCTAAATTGATTCCACCATAAAGTATGATGTTTTGAAATGCCGCCTCCAATCATAAATGCCCCAGATTTTTTGGCTTCATAAACGAGATCGGACAACATTGTTTCATCTCTTAGAATATTAATCTTAAAATCTTTGTGATGTTGGCTAAAGAACCAGATCTGACTTCCGACTGCGCCATCCACTATTCCTGGAATTATAACAGGGATATTGTTTTTATGCGCCCAATACAAAAATGATGATTCATCAAGCATACTCCCAATATGGTCTGTAATTTCATAAGTGGAAACC
>JAREAI010000381.1:0-4597 GCA_029240435.1 Nitrososphaeraceae archaeon
ATCTTGTTCTTTTGCGGCAATCTTAGACATTAATATTAAGAGATAAAAAGGATAGCACCATTTAATAATTTGTTCGATATCAATATTCAGATATAGATGACATACATTGATTTCATTTTATAGAAATCTTTCACTAAGATTTTCATTATAGGTAAGAATATTTGTAATATATAATGTTATCAAAAATTAATTATTAAGAAACATATTGTATTCTTCATTTACTAAGATACGGCTATTAAAATATAAAGGATTATATCAAATATTCTTTGAGGAATTTATCGAGCAATACAAGATCCCTTTTACATATTCTTTTATTATTTACTTGAGTACTTATAAGATCCTCTTGCCAATGAGCGTTAAAGAGCCTACATCCAGCATCACTACAAAATGGGTTTCCATCTGTCAAAAAGAAAAAAAGTGCTTGTATGATATATCCAGTTATAATAGAGTTTATTCTATGATCATCGTAGTCAATGTACTTTCCTGCAAACTGCTTCTTCAAATCTTCTATGTCTGCAGCAGTGGGCATCCATCCAATTTGTCTAAGATAGAAATCCTTAGGCTTTGCAGGAGCTTCGATTATACCACTTGTAGATATAATAGATGGTGTTCCACAGATAATAGCTCGCGCATGATACCTATGGTCATCTTCACTAAATGTGCAGGTCAATCTGCTATCCAATATTATGTGTATATTATCGATCGTTTTTTCATTTTCAGGTAGTAATGTTTCATATAATCGTTGCATCATAAAGCCATCATATAGCCCCCGCGATGTATGATATGGATTGGTGATCAAATATTTTTCAAAAAGTACGCTATTCCTATCTGATCTACTTCCTATTTCAGGTTGACTATTATAAGGTTGACTTGTATCTAAGATTTGCAGCGAGGCAAGTTCTTCTGCCAACCAATTAATTGATATGGACTTTGTGGCGTATTGCAGGAAAGGAATTCTTATATCTACTCTACAGTTTGAAAAAATTTCACCTATGTCTCGAGCGACTATATTCAGATTCAAATTTCTGACTGTAAAATCAGAATAAAGATGAATATATCGAAAATTCAATATTATTTATTCAATGAAATAGAAATAGAAAGAGATTTCAGGTTTGAATGCTATTTATCTTTAATTTAGGAGGCCCTTGTAGCTCTTTTAGTTTACCCAGTGCTACTTCTGCAGCCCTCTTTCCAGAAAGCAGCATAGAACCAAATGTAGGTCCCATTCGTGGTAAGCCGTGTGTCTCTGTGACTGACATACCCGTTGCTATCAACCCTGGAAAGATCTCATCCGTATTATTGACTACAGCGTCTTCACCTCCATCTACCCACATAGGATCCATTCCCTTCCACTTGACGTAACCACGATCCATTAAGCGTTTTACAGCAACAGAGTCGTGACCTGATGCATCTATGACAATTTTACTTTCAAGTGCAACAGGGTCTACACAAGTGATATTTCTAGGAAGAGCTGAGACAGGCATCCAATTAACAACAACACCACATACACGATTCTTTTTTAATACCAAGTCATCGAATTTCGTTAACTGCAAGAATCTAACGCCCGCATCACAAGTAGCGGCAATTAATTTTGAGCATGCGTGCGGTCCCCATGTAGCGTAAAGTCCTTCATTTACCTTCCTATATGGGACACCGAGTTCATCCCAGACCTTTTGTGCTGGATCTCTAACTGTTACAGGATTCATCATATATCCCCCAACCCAATAACCGCCACCAACATAGTTATTCTGTTCAATAATGAGTGTCTTTACGCCCATTTTTCCTAATTCCATGCCTGCCGATAATCCACTAGGTCCGGAGCCAATGATTATTACATCAGAATCTGTAAATTCTGCTATGGTCTCATGAAACATGCCGGCGATAGCGCGAGTGATTTCTTTCTCGTTCACATCAGCAAAGATCTTTGTCATATATGGTTCTTCTTTTACTATTGGGTATTAATACATTCTCTGCTAAAAATACTTCAAGATAAATATACTGAATATATATATTGATTATGAAGGAATGAGAAATACTAAATTATAAGATAAGAATATCATATCTTCTAAATCCAAACAATTTGAGAAACATCTTGTAAATAATAATAATAGGATATTAATGAGTGTTCAATCTTCAATCTTTTATGGGCTTAGTTACCTGATTGTTTCGGATTTTGGAATCAATGTCGGTGAGTAAATTTATCAAGTCAGATCTATGGGAGTTAAGATAGTCTTGCCCCTTGTCTTTTAATCTTATCTGAAATAGTCTGAGATCTCTATGCTCGTCAAAGAATTGTTCTATCATGGCACTCCCATGTTTCATAGGATTAATGAGAGAATCAAAATCCTCGATGGTTGAATTGACATCGCCCTTTTCTACAGAGTCTTTGGCTCTGCCAATAATTTCAATGATGTCTTTCAATTGCTGCACTGGAGCAGAAATTTCTTTGCTTTTTCCAAGAAGACCTGAACGTTTTGCTGTACCGACTTTATAGGCTATTTCATTAGCAAGTTCGTAATATTCTTCCCTGCTTGTCAATGACCTTTTTTCTTTTTTAATGATTAATCCTTTCATAGATAATCGAGTTGTGGCATCTTCGACATCTTCTTTATCCATTGCGGTAATCCATACAATCTTTCCTACATAATCATAGCCTTGTCTGATAGATTCTAATACGACGACCTCGATAATTCGCCGGAATCCCTCCTCGGCTCTAGCATTTTCAAAGTCTCTATCACGGACCGCTTTCTTGGCATTGGAAATATCTATTTCTATGGAACGCTTTAAGGCTTCCAATCCTTCATCTACCCTACCACTCAAAGTAAGATAGCATGCTTCATTATACCAAGACATCCCATCATTAGGGTTAATATCAATTGCTTTTTCACATGCCGCTATTGCCTTATCATAATTTTTCATTCTATAATATGATAAACCTTTCAAATTCCAAGCTTCTGCATTATTAAGGTCGATCTCTAGTGCCTTGTCATATGAGGAAATAGCAGCATTGTATTCATTCATATGAAAATGAGCATAGCCTTTTTTGATCCATGCATCAACATATTTTTGATCTATTCTTAGTGCAAGTTCAAAACTGCGAATGGCATCTTCTAATTTTTCATTCGCCATGTGATTTATTCCTTTCTTGTATAAATCACGTTTTCGAAACTCAAGATCTTCATTATAATCTGTTTGTTGAGTATTATTTTCGGAAGGAGTATTAGAATATCCCGTGCTTTTCCTTCCTAGAAATCTGCCCATTGAATAAATTGCTCAAATCGCAGATAAATACATTTGGACTAGTATAACAATTACTATATACTAAGCCATTATGTTTATTTATGCTATGCATTGTTAAACCCGGTAGACAAAAGTAGCTTCATGGGTCTGTAAAATGTCTTTTTTTTGCTCTCTTAATTAAGATTCTTACGATCTCTTTATTTTAATATTAAACAAACAGATTGAACAATTTCTGATATGTTTTAATTTACAGTTCTATTTGTATATGGAAAAACAGTCATCAAATCCTCAGTCATTTCCTTGATAACTGGATAGTTCTCTCCCGAGATGCTTTTTCATATATGGAACGAAGATGATGCTCTAGTTTTGAGAATTTATATGTTTTAGGATACCAATTCTTCCAACATTGATATAAACAAATGTTTTTCCATAACTGATATCTAATAAAAAATTACAGTAATTGCCTTGCAATAAAATAGTTTCCTCCAAAAACTATGAATTTGCTTTTGCTATGTTTCTCTATAGGAAAGAGATCTAGAATGGTAAGTTTGTATACAACCTATATCTTTTGTGACGTTTTCTTTCCTTTCCTGTATAGGCATAAGAATAATAGGGATTCTGCAGCTATAACATTTTTAATTAACACAATACTTTTTATTGTAAGTGCTAATTCAAAAACAATTATATCCGTATAAATAAAGTCAACTTACAAACATTCGATGCTTCTATTATAAAGGCATTCATACGCAGAGTTAAGTGTTCAATATATATATATATATATATACCGAGGACTGACAATTATTTCATCGCTTTAGGAATATAATAATTTAGTTAATATCATTAGACAGACAAAAATACGTTATAGAATTTATTTTACTAATTTACTTCTGAGTTTTTTGTTTACCTTATTAACAGAAAAGAAGTTAGCAATAATAAAATAAACGTCAACATTTAAATGGTGTCTTCATTTAGCTTATATCAAACGCGTTGGGAGCTAAATTAAAGGGTGGATATTTTTGGCTTGTCAGCCTTCGACAATGATAAAATTCACGTCGAGTTACATAAGTTAAACACTAATTACAATCAGTTTGAAATATTCCAAAAGTTTTATCGCTTATTTGATAAAATATTCATATTGGAATCAACTACGCAAGATTATGCCAAAGATAAGCGATGACCGGTTCAGGTACATAGGTGGAGCGGTTGGTTACATTAGCTATGACGCAATACGGTTCTGGGAACGCCTGCCAAATAATATTAAAAAGGAAAAGAACGAATTCCCATTATTAGAATTTGGAATATACACCGATGGCATACTTTTCAACCATACGGAAAATCAAGCATATTATTTTCATGT
>JAREAI010000003.1:0-26424 GCA_029240435.1 Nitrososphaeraceae archaeon
GTTAGGGTGAAGGCTCTAGTTGCAGCTTTAAGTGAAGTAAATATCGAAGAAGCCCTAAAGGCAGCGCCACTTGCATCAGCCGCTACTGTAGGCGCCGTACCCTCTGCAGCATCAGCACCGTCGGCTGCCGGTGCAGCACCGCATGAGGAAGAGAAGAAGGAAGAGAAGAAGGAAGAAGAGGCACTTGAAGGACTCTCATCACTCTTTGGATGATCTTTCACTACTTCATTTTTATTTGTTAAAACTTGTAGTTATGAATTCTTATGTATCACTAATAATTTCCCAATGAAAGAATCTGTCAAAAATTGATAGCAGCAGCCAATGTTTCAAAAATGCACACCTTTTTGCAGATTTTCTAAATTCAGTGGGGTTCGTATCCCCTTTTTTTTGCTTCGTTTGCCACCGTGTAGGCTTTAGATTGAGCTCTAGGAAGAACAAGTGCGACAGTATCCTGCGAAATATACGCCGATTCCGAAGCTAGCACTATTGCCGTCTGATGAGTTTTTAGCAGCAATGGTATGACCGTTTCTGGTGTAAGGTATCCTGCTTCTGTCGCTAATGCAAGAGCTTCTTGAAATGACCTTGACATTTCATTACGGTATTGCTCCAAATTTATCTTTAGATCGGATTCCCTTAATAGCAACCCTGCAGCAATAGCAAAGTTAAGAGCAATACCTGCTTCAATCGGTTTGATATTAAGCTTGCTCATTAAGGAGGCAAGTTTTTGTGAGATAACCTCACCTTTCCTAGCGATTACCGTGTCTCTGCTTACCCATATACTTCCTTGATCTATCTTTGTTGGGACATTTGCCTCTTTGAACTCTGAGAGAACTGGGCCTGGAGTAATTCCCGTATTTCCTGCAGGAATTGAAATTTCCTTGGAGGCAATGTCTCCTCCCTTGGCTGGTAGAAATACTTTATTCTGGTCAAATATCAAATTTAATTTGAACGGGCTGATTTGAGTAAATATCAATCCACACTGTCCTTCCAATTCCTTGCTTAGACTTTCTAATCCAGGTACATTCGTTACTTTTTCGAATGCTCTTTGTGCAACCTTATTCTTAATTATCAGAATCTTCAAGTCATTTCTTAATTTTTTTCGAATCATCATTAACTGGGTGGCCCGAACTTTGGTCATCTTTGAAAGTGCAATCACATCATAGTTCTTAGGAAGTTCTTGTAGTTCATGGTACATCATGCGTTTCTTTTTGGGATAGCTTTTTCTCTCTGTTATTTTAATATCAGATACCATTCTACTATTCAGCCTTCTTTCTCTGGTCTTCCTCTTCTTTTAATGTTGTCAGTTTGGCTGGCTTACCCATCGTAAACTTTACTAATGTGTTCCGAATATTTTTTTCTCCCTGTGGTAGTTTTTTCTCGACGGCTGATATTACAGCACTAGCATTTGTTGCAAGTTGATCATCATCCATTTTTTCATCTCCAATTTTGGCAGATACATTTAACTGATTCTTTGCTCTTACACGAACGGAATCTCTAAAACGAGTTGCAATAGCTTCTATCGGTGCACCATATGGCAGTGGTGTTGGCATTTTTCCTTTCGGACCTAAAAATTGTCCTAATGAGCGACCAACTGTTGCCATATATGCTGTGTCAGAGACAAAAAAATCATGCGCTTTTACCACTTTTCGTGCTTCTCTCTTATTTGTGCCTAATCTGTCCAGTTCTTCTGGTTCTATCACCCTGTCAATTTCAGTTCTCCGAGCACGTGTACCCATGTCACCAGAGGCAATAACACAGATGCTTGCTTTACGAGCAGGCTTGTTTGGTAAATTTACTACCTCATTGAGATTAAAACCTTTTTTTACATCTATTTCTTTCAGTACGAGTGTTAATTCAACTGATTGATTAAAGTTGCGCTTCGTCGCTCCGTCTCGCGCCAGCTTTACTAGGTCTCTAAGTCTACTATCACGTACCATCTCAATACAAACCGTCAATGCATAGAAAGCCACTTAAAATCGTTTAGAAACGTACAAGAAAAATCCATTATCTGAATCCATATAGCAAATGACGTAATATTAAAAGACAGTTTTAAAATGGCGGGCCCGGTGGGCTTCGATCCCACGACTTCCGGCTCTCCTCAGGAATTTAGAAGGCAGGCGCTCTATCCATGCTGAGCTACGAGCCCGCTTCAAGAGACTCTTCCACTATGTGGGTTATGAGCTAAACGGCTAGCATGGTAAGGAGAAAGTTGAATTATCCTTTATAAAATGTTTAGTGTTGGAAAATAATTTATATGGAGTAAAGCTGGATGTCTTTAATATCGAGTGCATTATATCTTAGAATGGATACTAGAAATTATATTTACTTGAATGTAATTTAATAAAATAATATTCTCAAACCGGAATGCCATTAATAAAGTCAATGATAAGCACATGATAAGCTGAAAGCCTATAGAAACAACATATATCTTGTTAAAAAGTTATTTCTCTTATTCTAAGCATCATTATTATTATTTTATTAATAGATGTATAGCATTAAAGACATTTAAGGACAATATGTCTTCTAATAAAGTATAATAACATGGATAAATATACATGTAATACCCTACGCTCTAAATTCACGGATAGGATGACTGTCGTATGATTATAGAATACAATGTTAAATATAATAAAAATATCAAGAAAACGGATTTACAAAATAAGATGTGCAATATGTTTGCTAAGGAGCAACGACAGGTAGATGAGATCATTGATGTGCCCTCTGAGTTAATTGAACTGTCTTCTATAAATCCTCTATACGCTTTCTCAAAAGAATATAGATCAAATGACAAGCAGCAGGAGGTTTAAAATAAATGATAAAGGAAACACTAGTGCGTGATAAAACTACAAATATTCCAGAGAAGATAATTGAAGATGGTAAAAACATCGATATCTCAACATTAATTGAAGAGATCAAAGAGATTTATCGCAAGTCGGAGAAAACTAAAGCCGTACTTCATATTGCAGGTGATATCAAAGTCGGTAACACCCCACACGAAGTAGTGGCAGAAACAAGAATGTACAAGCTTTTACATTATCGTCCGCTATTCAGTAGAACCGCAAGGACACCAGTACTGATTGTCTATGCTTTAATGAACAAGTCATATATCTTCGATTTGCAATCTGATAAAAGCTGGATTCGCAATTTGTTAGCCCAGGGTTTTGATGTCTACCTTATAGATTGGAAAGCACCAACAAACGTCGACAAATTCGTTTCATTTGATGACTACGTCAATTGGTACATAGATGATTGTATAGAGATTGTCAGAAGAAAGAATCATGTTGACAAAGTAACTCTACATGGTTATTGCTTGGGCTCAACAATGTCCGTGATGTATACTGCTTTACATCAAGAAAAAATTAGAAATCTAGTTGCCATTGCACCTATAATTGATGCTGAAAATGATACCACCGTCCTTGGCAATTTGTCCAGACATTTGGATGCTAATAAAACGTTTGATTCTATTGGTAATTTACCTTATGAGCAGTTGTATGCAGCCTTTTCGATCCTAAAGCCATTTAAACAAGGAGTAAATAAATACATTAGCCTTGTTGAGAATATAGATAATGAGAATTTTGTTCAGAATTTCCTTAGAATAGAGAAATGGATTTTTGATACACCACCTATCGCAGGAGAAACATACAGACAATGGATAGAAGACATACAACAAAAGAACCTTCTCGTCAAGAATGAGATGAAGTTAGGGAATGAAATTATTGATCTATCGAATATTAAGGTTCCACTTCTAAATATAGTTGCAGAAGAAGATCATCTTGTATCTCCACAATGTAGTCTACCACTAAATGACTCTGTATCGAGTGTTGACAAAAGATTAATGCGCTTCCATACAGGTCATGTTGGACTTATAGCTAGCAGCTATTCCCAGAACAACGTTCTTCCAAAAGTTGGTCAATGGCTCAAAGCACGGTCACAATAGCCTGTTAAACTTGTTTGTGTGAGAAACGTCTAACCTAAGACTAGGATAATAACTATTTTTTTTATATATATTCTAGGAGAATTATCCCTCTTGGGTAGTCTTTCGTTTTCTTTCTATCGGTATTACTATCACTTGAACCAAATCACCCTCTTCAATATTCAATGCTTGTCTCTCAGCTTCTGGAATAGAAATTCTGCCTCCTGTTTGAACAGTTGTCTTGAACATTGCATAGTAATACGTCAAGCCCTGAAGCATAGATAGAAAATTCTGCATAATATCCTGCTGTGTAGCAGAATACTGCTTGATAAAGTCTCTCTGAACTTCAGTTCCCTTTTCCACTGCTTTTTTAAATGCATCAGTTGTATCATCCGCTCGAAAGATGTCACTCATTTGAATGAATTTGTACTGTCATTTATTTAACGTTAGTGTTAAATTAATGCTCTTAATCTTCAAGAAATTTTAATAGTTCCCTATTGAATTCAGTAGGTTTTTCAACATAAGGTGTATGGCCGCAATTGCTTATTACCACAAGATTACTATGTGGGATTTCGTCATATCCTCTCGAATATTGCAATGGTATCGTCCTGTCGTTATCCCCCCATACTAACAATGTTGGTGTAAGGATATTTGATAACCTACCAGGAAGTCTCGGTGAATCTCGCATTCCTAGCAAGGTTGACATAAATGCATACTTTGAATTTGGAAGTCTCATTCTGTTCACAAAATCCTTGATAGTATTTTCTGTAACAGTACTGGGATCATACGCCATTTGCGTAAATGCTCTAAGTGCATTTTCATAAGTGGGATACAGCGCTGCCATAATATATTGATCAAGATGATGAGTAGAAGACCTCATCATTCCTGCAGGCGCAGCTAGAACTAACTTTTCTATTCTATTATTGTATCTAATTGCAAATTCTGTTGCTAAATGCCCTCCAAATGATGAGCCGACTATATTGAGTTTATCAATATTTAAATTTTCTAAAAAATCTTGAAAGAACTTGATAAAAAAATCTATAGTGTATTCTACTGTAGGTTTATCACTATATCCAAAACCAATAATATCAGGAACTATTACTCTAAAACGTTTAGTTAAATCTGGGATAACACGTAACCATCTTTCAGCAGAGGCCCCCAATCCATGGAGGAGAATGAGATCTTTAGGATCATCTGATTGATTAATTACCTTGTCATAGTCAAAATACCTTATTCCATAACCATTAACATAGGAGACTTTCATGGGAATATTTTGATCTGACAAATACGCTCTACAAATACAGTAATTACTGTACCTGATTTAATATGTTATCATTTAAGTTTATGCAAGGAAGTAATAGTTATAAAATAGATACAATTTAATGTATGTCTTATTTTGATTAGTCTCTATTTGTCTTTCAGCAATCCTATGGTGAATTTTTAGATAGACCTTAAGTCTTAACTTTTATAGAGAGAGAAATATCAAAGCAAAGTATTTCTTAATTAAATATTCTGACTTATATTTGTATATTAGGAGTTCAAAACAGACTCTCAGGAGTATTCACCTTTACATATGATCATATCATATCATATCATATATATATGACAAATAATGAGCACGGTCATCTTAATGAGCAAAATCAAAGATATTTCAATTATGATTATGGAAAAAGAGATACCTTCAGGCAAAGATGTTCATGGCAGTATAGATGTTAATTATCAGGGACGTTTTGATAGTATAATAATTAATTCACAGATACAAAACTCAAATGATGTTTTCAATTATACAGATCTCAATGGAAAAAAGATTAACCATCCTTACGCAAGACTTTCTATATTTCGAGATGATATAGGAGATAATAAAACTCTAAAGTTTATTGCCAATACGAAACATGTACCATCAGCTAATTCCTCAAATGTAAAATTTAGAGCCACGATTATTCAAGAACATAAAGAAGTTGCCAGTGACATAACAAATATAAAGATAGTAAAAAAAGTTAGCTAAAACTCTTTACGATTTCAACATTTCCTGTCATCCATGGATGAGGTTCACAATGATACGGAAACTCTCCTTCTTCTGTAAAGGTAAATTCATATGTCTGACCTGGGGCAACTAAGCCTATTGTTTCCATTGAATCGAATTTACCGTTAAGTTTATCGTTAAAGTCAGTATCAGTAGTGACAGTGTGAGCAGTTGTATCAGCATTTGTCCAGACAATTTTGTTGTCAACTCCTAATGCGCCACGCGCATCTTTTGGTGTAAAAAACTCTGGATTAGAAGGAAGGGCTGCACCTTCTGCAATCGAAACCTGTACTGTTTGTGGTGGATTAGCTACCTCTTCAGGGACATTAGGTTTTGCATTCGATTCAGGCAAATATACATATTGGTAGTAGCCAATGCTTACTGCCACTGCAACAATAAAGGCGATCATGCTAATGCCACCAGCATGATTTTCTCTAACTTTCTCCATGGATCAAATCAATTTATTGGGTTTTTGGCATATAAAGGTTCTTTGTGACCGGTTACAATTAAAATAAGGAGCATTTGATCTGAGGCGTATGATAAGTACAGAAAATTGTTTGCTTGAAAGGTTTTAAAGCATTATCACTGCTGGTTGGCTGAGATTAGTGATTTGTTATCTTTGAGTTGTGTATGTTGTATATTCCTGGTTATTTGACTATTTTTTACGCACTTCAGTAGTAGAGGATCTTTCTGCCAAGACATTCGTTGTGTCGCCAGTTTTTGAGTTAGATGAGGCAGATGCACCTGTTGGTGGAGGAGGAGGTGGAGGAGTAGTAATAGTAGTATTAGTAGCAGCTGTTCTGGATGTTTTAGTAGCAACTTGTGCACCACTAGCAGCCTTTTGAACTGGCGGAGCAGTTAAAGGCTCAGTAGTAGTAGGCTTGGGTACAGGTGGCACTGCCTTAGGAGCCGAAGGCATAGGCTTTGCAGCCGTCGGCGAAATTGTTGGTTTTGGAGGAGGTGCCCTGGCTATGGATGCACCATGTCTATAAATATGAAACATTCCAGCAAAAACAAGCATTATGATACCAATTATAAATAAAGAATAGTTCTTCATTCCATTAAGAACAGCATAATATGCAGATATGTTTAGATAAACCTGAAACGCTAACAGTACAACAAACACTATGTAAATCCATTTTTTTGGAAAATTAATAGCCGTCTTTCCACCTGGTTTCCTGGGCTGTAACTTTGCATTAGCCTCTGCATTCTTTGCTAATTTTATCATCATATAGGTAAATCCAAAGGAAAGAGGCACTAGCAATATCATTACTAAGTAAAAGAAGATGGGATCAATTACCAACCTTTCCAATAAAGACTTTGTTCTGTCAGGATCAATATAAAATCCCCAATAAGTAGTAACTATGATCTGTGCAAGACTTGTTATACCCACTGCAGTGATAAGTGGACGATCCTTCCAAGAGAATTTCTTGTATTTGTCAACAAAAGGTATAATAAGAAGCGAAAAGATGAAGAGGCCAGGCCATGCAACACCAGTTACGAATTTATCATATTGCGTTCGGAGGAATGCATACAGTCCAGTCAAGTACCACTCCGGTACGGTGATACCAGGCGGAACATTTGGATCGAACTTTAGACCCATTTCTACAGGAAATACACCACCAGTTAGCATGATTGCGCCAGTAATTGCCATTACCATAGGCACATCGAATACAAGAAATCTTGGAAAGTGAACGACCATAAGACCCAACATAGCAATAGGAAGAAGAAAGACATGGAAGGCATAGAACCGCAGTACGAAATCATGGAAGCCTGCACCAAAAAATGCATCTCTCATTTGGGGACCTAAAATAGGGATAGAGTTAGTCAGAGAGGCAGCGATAGAAATAGCTAGTTCTGCACGTTCACTAAAGATGATATCATATCCCGTAAAAGCTTCAAGAATAGTGAGGACGCCGAGGATAACCCCTGTTACCCAGAGAATTTCATTCCTTATCTTGTATCTCCCACTAAAATATTGATAGTACATGTGAAGAATTGCCATCATAACCATCGCATTAGATGCATGATAATGGATATTACGAATATGAAATCCATATGGTATTGTATCATTAATATTTTCTACACTGTCCCAAGCTCTATCCAGAATAGGTTCATACCAAAGCATTAGTAGAGCACCGGTAATACCTAGTATGATGAAAATGACGAAGGTAAGCATACCTAGAAATCCAAGAGGGCTGACGAATCTTGCTGGAAATGTAAATTTCAATGCCATCCATATGGTGCGGTCTACGCCAGCGTAGGCCCATCTAAGGAATCTTACTAAACTGTTTTCTCTATGTAATGTAACGACCAAATCCCACTATCCCATTCCCATTTACGCTCCAATTTGGAGGTTTTATCCATATATTTCCATCGTTGTCAACTTCTAAATCAAGTACGGGCAGTACATTTGATGGTGGAGATTGTAATGAAGCAGGGCCCGCAAATGCCATACCAGTCAATGGATCATACAAACTGCCGTGACATGGACATTCTCCTCTTTTCCGTCCCTCTTCAGGCCAATACTTCCAGAGACACCAAAGATGCAAGCAAACCATGCTATAAACTCTGAAAGCCGAAGCATCATTTTTGTTTCCACCAAGCTCCTCTGGTAACCTAATAAATTGCCAAGTCCGAAAAGCTTCCTCATTTAGCGACGGATCATCTGCTGATCTTGGATAAATAATTGCTTCTGAATGGTTAACCCTAAATGTTTTGACGTTAGCCTGTGATCCATCTGGAAGCTCGACTTTAGCTCTCTCAGATACATTGGCTGCAGGATTAGGTAAAAACTTGCCCCAATCTACGAATGGCGCAAAGGTCATAACTGTACCTGCGGCTGCCATTAGCTTTAGAAAATCACGCCGCGATACCTTACCTCCGGAACCTGGAGGGGCTTGCTGCGTCATACAGATTAAATTGTTCAAAAAATATCTTATAAACTTTTGTCTCCTGCATCTTTGAGGCATTAATCAATGTATAAACTCGTAATCAACTCTCCTGCATCTATATGAGTGTGTCTAAATATACTTCTGATAAAATTTATCTCCACAAGAGCATATGCCTGTTCAAAGAGAAATGGTAATTCTATTTGCTGATGAAATATGATAGATAATTTTACTTTGTTAGACGGATTCTTGCAATCCCATTGAGATAATGGATATATTCGACAGTTGGTTTGACTGCAGTTGTTGGCAGTTTTGCTAACATGTTATAGTTCCTTGATCCTCTTGCAGTTATTCTAACATTTCCTGTATCAGGCTCAAAACTAGCACTAATGTCTGTTGCATCAGAAATTCCATGAATTTCAGCTATAATTTCATAAAAATCAGGTCCCTCGATGACTTCAGGAGAAGCCTGCGGAATAGATTCTTCTATTTTTGGTCTTTGTTTTCTAATTATTTGACTATCGGTTTTGAAGAGTGGGTTTATTATATTTTTTCCTGACAAAAATACTTTCCATGTATATCCCGTTCCTAGACCTGCAACGAATCCACCTACGTGAGCAAGATAAGCAACCCCACCAAAAGGATCTATCAGACCGAAGATCACCTGCAAAATGAACCAAAATGGGATATAGGCTAACGCAGGTATGCGAACGGTAGTTATAAAGAATGCGATTATAACGGTAAAAATTTTAGCTCTTGGAAACATGACAAGGTATGCACCCATAACTCCTGAAATAGCACCAGATGCCCCTACAGCAGGTATCATCCCTCCTCCTGCGCTAACTGCAAAGATGCTGTGAATAATTGCAGCAGCCGCTCCCCACACAATATAGATTAGTAGATATTTTATATGACCAAATCTATCTTCAATATTATCCCCAAAGACAAACAAAAAAACCATGTTACCTATTATATGAGCTATTCCACCATGCATAAACATTGATGTTAAAATTGATAGTAGATCGCCGTTGAGAACAGACCTTGGTATAGCACCATATTTACTAAATATCTCTGCAACTGCTTGCTCATCTGAGAAATACCCTGTTACTATTATCTCCCATACAAACACTATGACGTTAATTGTGATCAGACTATAATTTACGTATGGCCTTCCATGAATTCTTTCAGTGTCATCGTGGATGGGAAACATGTTATTTTATTTCTAAGTTGTTAGACACATCTATAAGGAAATAAGTTTTTGCGTTTATCTTCTTTAAAATCCACCGAATGGATTTGAAGATGGCATATCTCCACCTTTTTCACTATGTGCTTTTCTTACGTGTCTTTTCATTCTATCTTTGTCATCAAATTTCAAATTACAATATTCACACTTGAAGCCTTTTTGATCTTCCTTATTTTTTCTTCTAAACAAGTCCATACTAAAGCATAATGCATAAAGGAATTAATATCTATTATATATTGTCAAATATATATATAAAGAAACTTTTCGCTTATGGTATTATAAAGTCCTGAAGAATTTATTTTATTAAAAGTTTAATGATTCATTGTTTATATTTGATGACACACATAGCTATGGAAGGGGAGAGAGAGCAAGAGACTTTCATCGACACTTATTACTCCATAACTATCATTGTGAGAGTTGACTTGACACCATTGAGCTTTCTTAGCTTCCACGTAATCGTCTCCTTGACCTTTTCCATAACATCTGCTTCAACTTGAGCTACTATATCATATACTCCATAGACCTGATAGACCTCTTTTACACCTTCAATTTTTTTTAGTTCATTAACAATAGAATCTTCACTCCCGAGCTCAGCATTCATCAATACAAAGGCTTTTGGCATGATAGCATATTCCAAATTGAATATAAAAACATAATGAAAAATTATGAAATTTTTATTTTCCAGTATATACTAGAGGAAAATATAGTAAGCTTATCCTCATATCTTATTATCAATATCAAAAGCTATTCTGTGTTAAGACGCTTTCAAATGCAAAATATTAGTAAATAAAAGTGACTCCAAATAGTAGATCCTATTGCAATTTTGTATGCTATAACTGAATATCTAATAAAAACTGCATATTGGTCATATAATAAGATTGAAATGTTAAATGAGAGAACTTTAGGATCATGATGATTATCGCCTGACTAGACATAGATAAATGAACCCTAAAGAAATAAAGATTGTAAGTATGACTTTGAATACATAAATGAAAGGTTGGGATTATAACGAGTCACACGATTATTGCATAAATATTAAAAATTTTCTAGATCCATGACTTTAAGAAATTCTTGAGATTTGTAAAAGAGGTAGGTCCGTTGACAGTTATGATTATTGGAAGCGTAGATGAGAGAAGAGGAGGACATTCTATTTGAGTTATGACAATTATCAGATGGATAAAGATATTTTATAATATAGATTAGATTAACATTGTTGAGTGAGTTCATGTTTTATTCTTTAGAGCCACTCAGCATATTGGTTTAGCGTATTGGTTATTGAACGTGATATTAGAAAATTTTTAACTTCGCTCTATTGTCGTTCCTATTTGGGAATATTAGCAATTATATAATTTATAGCTATTCAGATATCTTGCCACTATTTTGGAAATATAACAATTGGCTTTCTTACTCCTAGTCGGATAGATCATAGCAGAAATCACCTTATACTTAAAATTGAATATATAGTCAGGCTTTTTCTATTTTTCTTATATCTCTTAGAGTTTTCACAGTTTTCTTGATTGTCGCAATGTTCATAGAAACTAACTAAAAACTAAATTAGTATTGAAATTTAGCAGAAGCCTAGACTTCTGGGCTTAATTTGCCTTCGTCAAATGTGCTCGCTTTTTCCCACTGATAGAAAAAAAAATCTTCGCACCAATCATGGAATTCATTATCTTCACTGTAAAACATTATATTTAGATCCGGCTCTCCTTTAAGATTAGGAAATAGAACGCATGATTGCTTTTCGTTGAATATTGTCATTATCTTAACTTCGTCAAGCATCCGCCTCTCCACCAAACCTTTAGCTATTAGATTGCGCCACCCAATTTTTTGCAATATTTGACTTCTTCCCTTCGGTATTACCACATTGCTGGCAAATATATATGAAAATTTAACCCCCATCTGTACTCTGTCGCTTACTGTTTCTATCAAATCAAGAGGCACCTGAGCCATAATTTCCTTGATATATTCATCGGACTTTGCATAAAGTGTTTTCCAACGTTGTAGAATTGCCATGACTCCATGAACAATTTCACAATTATGAAGTGAACCTAATCTTTGTATGAACTTTTGAGGGAGTTCTCCCAAGCTATGTTCAAGAAAATATTCCTTTTGGTTAAATAAAAAGTCATAACTGGGAATAAGCGAGACAATCGTAATGCCATATGGCGTCAAGATTAAATCTCCTTCACTATCTTTCATTACTAGACCTGAGTCTATTAAGCGTGTCATATTTCTGTGTGCCTCCTGCATTGTAGCATCTAGTTCCGTCGCAAGTTGAGACAGTCGGTACCGTTTCTGGGTCAGTTTCATTAACATAGATAGTCTTAGATCACCTGCGAGTTCAAAGAAAAGAGAGCCAGCTCCTTCTTCCGGCTGTTCGGACATTTAACTGACATTCCACATATCTTTAATTTAAACTTGTTAAAGGAATTGTTGAGCGTTATCCATAACTTCTGGAAACTGCAATTCGAAGTATATCATATTATATATATCCTCTGCAATAGTTATCTAACCATAGCAGAAATTAGTAATCCAAACTTTTATTAGACTCTCTTCATTATTAGTTAGTCGTAACGATATAATTTCTTACATGAATAATTTTAATAAAACAGATTTAAAATATCTGCATGATGAGTGTACGAATGCAATATTTGTTAGCAAAGGTTTACTAATTATTATCATATCGTCAAGGCTCACGGCGTAGCCCTTGACATTGTCCTTGGAAAAAGAGATGTATCCTTAATATCTTCTATATTTATAATCCATCTCATCAAGCGTTCAATACCTAGTCCAAATCCTCCATGTGGAACGGATCCATACTTTCTCAGCTCTAGATACCATCTATAGGCATGTGGATTCAACCCTTCTTTTTCTATTCTTTTTGTAATGGAAGTAATATCTTCTTCTCTTAATCCACCGCTAATAATTTCTCCAAAACCGCTAGGTGCAAGCATATCTGCGGCAAGTCCCATCCCTTTATTCTTGGGGTCTTCCTTGACATAAAATGGCTTGACTTGAATTGGATAACCTATTATAAAAATAGGTTTTTCAGTATTTCTCGTTAATTCACGTTCTGATTCGATATTAAGATCATCTCCCTTTCTTATACTACGCTTTTTTCCATTTTCTTCTTTTATACTGAATCCTTTGGATCGTAAAATTTCAATTGCTTCTTCATATTGTATTCTATCAAATGGTACTTTGACTCTTTTTAGTTGACTAACATCTCTTTTCAGCAGAGCAAATTCTTTTGTTCTTTCAGCTACTGTCTTTTCGACAATATAAGAGATCAATTGTTCTTGTATATTCAAGATATCTTCTAGGTTAACCCATGGAGCTTCAGCTTCAAGGTGTGAAAATTCTGCCAGATGCCTAATAGTTCTTGATTTTTCTGCTCTAAATGAAGGGGTAAGACACCAGACACGCCCCAGACAGAATATCATTGCTTCAAGGTATAATTGTGCACTTTGTGAAAGATATGCCTCTTCATCAAAATACTTTATTTTGAATAGAGTGGAGCCGCCTTCAACTGCACTTTTAACAACAATTGGAGGAGTTATTTCCATCCAATCATTTTCAATAAACCATTGACGTGCATATTTCAAAATTGAAACGCGAATCATTGCTATTGCTATCATTCTTCTCATTCGCAGGGAGAGATGTCTATAATCTAGCAATAGCTCTGAGCTTTGGTATTCTCCTATTGGATAATCGGGTTCTGCTATATGGAAAATTTCTAAGTTGTTGCCTTTGATTTCAAATCCACCTTCTGGAGCTCGGCTATCTTGCCTCACGACACCGTTGATTTCTATGGAGGACTCTATAGTCAGATTTGTAACTTTCTCGCTTGGAAATATACTCTGGATTATCCCTCCACGATCATCCCGAATCAAGACAAAAGTGTTTTCCTTTTGTTTTCTTAGGCGATATACCCATCCTCTTATAGTAACTTGCTTTCCAATATAATCAATAGACTTTATATCATCAGCTCTGACATACATATTGAATAAGTCGCCTACTCATGATTCTTAAATTTATCATATTATCTCCTTTTCAAAATGAAGGTAATAAATCTAAAAATGAGTTATAAGAACATTTACAAATTTTATCTATTTCTTGGGATCAATTTTAGAAGAAATATATATATTATAAAGGCCATTAATGGTTTTTGTAACAACCTTCATATATCCTTGGCTTCAGTAAGCCCCCTCCACATCCTATCTACTAACTTACAAAACACGGATCATTAGGATACCTAGCCTGATCCCAGTCTATAAAATCATAAATATTAAAGTCTACTCTTTTGCAATAATTGGGTATATCTATACTCATGATATTTTTTTTATAATTAAATGAGAATTTTGCATAGTTAATGCACGTTTGTTTCAAATTAGAAAACTCTAAATACCTAATCAGAATTTTCCTCTGGTGAACATCATCGGTTTTACACCTGCATGTAAAGAAAGGCAATTTTATCTGATCATCTTATCGTAGACAAATATACAAATATGTATGTTATAAATGCGTATTATAAGTAATACATCATCCTACATTATCATAATGAAGTATATATTTCTACGAAAGATTTGAGTTTAACAAATATGTTTGGGAATGATCTATCTTTTTGTAGTAGCACAAACAAATAGACTCAAATAAGTATATGGTTTTTTATTTAAAAGTCAATAGGATTGAGCAGCGGAATTCGTATCACTTTGGGGAAGGAATTGATTTCCTGTTGCCATAGTTACTTCGCTAATCCATTCGCATTGAATGCTAACTTTGTCATGATGTTTTACAACTGCCTCTCTATCCGGAGCCTCAAGTAGACAAAAACAGACACTAGCCTCCTTGTTGTAGAAGAGATTTACATGTCTAACACCAAATTCATCAGCCGGAGAGTGGACTAACTCCTTTAACTGATCTTCTTTAAAAGGCACCTTGTGAACATCTAAAAATATTGCCAAATTATATCTATAATTATATCAATGCTATAAATAATTTCCCATCTACTTCCATAGATGATTTAATTTTGTAGATTAGATCTCAGTATCGACAATCCTTTATATTTAAAAGGGATTATTCACCAAGAAATATTGTGCCACCATCTCTTGATCCACACTCTGAAGATATAAGATTAGCAGATGTTAGCGAAGACCCTTTAAATTTTATATTAAAAGTAATTTCAGGTACTAAGAAAAGCTTTGAGTGTTGCTTTGATCATACCTGGCAATCTGTTCAATCGAGGAACTCAACACTGTGGGATCTAATTGTTCAGCTTAAGCTAAGAGGCATAAGATTAAGATTTATTACTAAAATTACTGCTGAAAACATGTATTATTGTAATAAGATGATGAAGTATGTCGAACTAAGACATACAGATGCAGTTACAGGTTATTTGGCTATCAGTGATACGCATGAATTCTTTAGCTACATGCCTGTTATAGAAGAAGAAAAGGAAGAAGAAAGACATTCCAAAACACAACTAATTCATATTAAAAACAAATCCTTTGTAGAAATGCAACGTTACCTTTTCGACAGTCTATGGATTAAATCCATCCCTGCAAGAGAGAAGGTTGTAGAATTTATGAGGCATGTAATAAGTGACGACTTCACAAATAGCAATATAGAAGATCCGTACAGAACGTACGAAGTTGCCCTCAGCATTATCAAATCAGCAGTCGATGAGATCCTTATCTTATTTCCTACTGTTAATTCCTTTTGGTATGCAGAAAATGGAGAAATAATATCGTTATTAGGAGAAGCTGTAGGCAGAAATGTGAATGTTAGAATTCTGATTCAAATACAGCATGACAAAAACATAAGAGAAATAATTCAGAGAAAGTTAAAGGAGAGAAAGCAAGAGCTTCAAATTAACACTAACTACATTACTAAACAATTACAAAAAAGGAGTATGATCATTGTAGTGGACCAGACAGCTTCACTTTCAATAGAGATAAAGGATGACATGAACGATACCCTTGAAGGAATATTCGGAATAGCGAGCTGTTCTAAGAATGAAATGACGGTATCATCGTACATTTCAATATTCGAGAGTCTGTGGATACAATCTGAATTTGAAAAACAAAACAAGATCAAGCAAGCATATTTTCAGATCTTTAAGGATTTTAGACTTAAGGATGAAAATTATAACCGTAGTTGGGTATTTGAACAAGACAAAAAGAAAGAATGACATGATAAAAATAATGACAATTCTAAAAACAGTTAAATTTGGAAATCTCTTATGATTATTTTGTCTTCTTAAACAGTAGATTTATCGCTAACCCATTTATCATCATGTAACATTAATTTCTACTTACGAATTCCTACGAATTCCAAGAATAAATAAGGCGATAATATATATAACATTTCAGTATAAATTTAATTTTTTTGTCTTCGACCTTTATTAGTTCCATAAATGGTTGAAGATGTAAGGTATGTAGTCTTGAGATAGATATCCATGTGCTTGCTCACGCTGTATCACCCAAAAAGTCCTGACGCTTTTTTAACGATCCGATCCTCCATCTGCTCTTGATTTATCGAAGCTCATTTGTCATTGTAGATCATAATAATATATCGAGTTTGCCTGAGCCGTCTTGGGAGTACTAACACATACATCTAGTATCTTTTTATTACCTGTAATGTCAACCCCTGCTTTTAAAATATTCAGGGCATTTGTTAGATACATTAAAAAATGAGATAATCGCCTTCTTCTGTTCAAAAATGATGCAAAAACAAGAGAAGGTTAATCTGACTATACCGCAAATAGCGTCAAAAACATACACTATGTTTATTCAGGTACAGAATCAGATACCAGATTACCATTTTCAATTTTTAGAAAAAGGAAGCGGTTGTCTTTGAAGATAAGAGTGATCTCGTTTTTGTTTTCTTCTACGTCTAAAAGTTCCTGTCCTTTTATTCCATCAAACTTTGCCATATGAAGGTGTCATTAATAGTTCTATTTAGACTATTACTATTTTTATTTATAAACCCTAATTTCAAGTATAAAGACGATTATAAAAGATTGGATATCAATTTCAAAGATAAGAATTCGACTAACTCTCAAATAAAAAATTCCTTTTAATCATAAAACTAGAGGAAAGTTAACTAGGTAAAACACTCTTTGACGAAGGAATTTATCTGGTCAAAACATTTCTAGCAGTATCGTTCTCTATTTTAATGTAGAATCGCATGTAATTGTTATTAACTGTCTAATCAATTTAAAACTACAACACATTTGAAAATAACGTATTGATTGATTGAGCATATTTAACGTATTGGATAAAGTACCTCTCTAATTGATAATTAGATAGATACAACTAGGAAGATATCGCATAGAATAACCTATTCAATTTTGAATTAAAAATATGTCGTCAAATAGACCACAAAAAATAAGATAATAGAAATTATTTGGAGGGAGTATCTTATCCTTCATATTTATACAGAATAATTGTTATGCCGATTTGCCATTGTATAGATTATCGATTATTCAGATCTAATAATAGCTACAGCATTTGACCTTCCAGTTATCACTGTTGGATTTGTATAGAAGTGTTTTCCCCATGAAACCTTAATATCAGTTGAGAACTCATGACTTCCACGCTCCAAGTGATCGCCATTTAATTCTATTAATTGATTAATATCAAATAATAATGATTTTGCTTCTTCAACAGTAGTAGGATAAAATGGGGTATCATCTTTGATAATTGAAACCCATATCCTAAAGGGAATCTTCGGACTGCGAGTCCAGAAAAGTGTTGCCTTCCTGACGAACTTGTTTTGCAGAACTGCCTTTCTGCCTTCTTTCAAACTAATTTCTATAGTGATTCTAAATACATTATCATGTATATTGTATGCTCTTTCCCAGTTTTTTTGATCAAAAACCTCTCTAATCTTTCCTTGTATTTTAAAACTCAAACTTAATGTCAGTGATGACTCACCTTTTTTCACCTTATCTTGCAATCTGCTTAATTTCGCATCCACAATCATACTCTTTTCATTTTCCAATGAAAATTCTTACATGGTATAATTTATATCCTCAATAAGTAGTTGTCTGCATAATGCTTGCTGAAATTATAGATAGTAAGGGTAGTCAACTGGAATTAAAACTTCAAGAGGAAGATATATCAATTATGTATATTATGCAGCATGAACTTTTGAAAGAAAGAAGCGTAGAATTTGCAGGAGTAACACTCAAACATCCGCTTATAAAAGAATACGTTGTTAGAATCACAACAAAGAAAAAAGATCCACTTGAAGCAGTTCAAGAAGCATCGGTTTCTGCTTCAGAACATATTAAGGAACTTACCAATGCTTTGAAGACAGCATTGAAAAAGTAGAGGAGTGATTTCATAGGTGAAATTCTGTCCTAAATGCGAAACGCGTATGAGGCCAAAAATAGAAGAGGGCATTGTTCTTTGTCCCAAATGTGGTTTTTCAGTAGATAAACAAAAAGTGGAACTATCAGTGAAGGAAAACACAGTATCATCAATGGAGAACACAGAATATTCACTTAAAGTCATTGATACTGATAAGAGTCCAGATACATTACCTACGACAACTATTGAGTGTCCAAAGTGTAAAAATAACAATGCGTTTTGGTGGATGTTACAGACAAGATCTGCTGATGAAGCTACTACACAATTTTATCGATGCACAAAATGCAGTCACACATGGAGAAATTATTCTTAACAACCCTTCAACTTATTTTTAATATTTATTCTCAAGGAATAATCTAAAATCCATATATGAGATCTCTATGATATAAAATAGCACTAATGTTCTAGTCTATATGTCCTATCAGGACTACTTGATTCAAGTAGTCCTTTTAGTAGCGCGATTAGCCACGATTTTGATGTACTCACATCATAAAGAAAATAGCAATGAAGATAGAATTAATAGAAGCAATGGCAGGTCAAAAGATATCATTGTTTTTATTGATGTCAATAATAGAAACATTCCGTATAGAACCAATAGAAAAATGGCATATCATGGGTATCGAATAGATGCTAATAACTTTCATAACAACAAATACACACCACACGTAATACATAAAGCAAGGAGAGGAATATTAACTTCTTTAATGGGACGGTGGGACAATCAATTTGATGGATTTGGAGGAGGAGGAATAACACCAAGAAGGAATTACATTAGAATTGCCAAGTTTGTAATCCTGGTAGGATTCATCATAGTAGCAGTGGTTGTTCTATCGGTATTTATACCAAGAGCAGGTTTGAATGTAGAAATCATAGAGCGCGGCGGGATGATTGGATCAATAGTTGTAAAAATTAATAACAATAACTTTGATACATTAAACGATGTTATAGTTCAATTCGGAGAGCAAGGCAAAATTCAAAGGATTGATAAGATGGGCCCATTTTCATCTGTAATGATTACACCTGAATCAGAGGAATTGAATTTTGATAAAGTAATAGTAAAAGCGAATAATGGTAAGATAGAGACTATCAAGTTTAGATAGCAGTTGCACTTTTATTTGAATAACAGTAGTAAAAGGTAAAGCTAATGCTGTTGTGAAATAAAAAGAGTATACAATATATAGATTTGTCTCAATATTCTATGAAATCCCTCATGATAATGTTCAGTTGAATATACTGTAGGTCGAATATCACTCTTTCACAATTTCAAGTGTTTTCTTCCATATATGTTTCCCAAATTCACACGACATTATTCCAGCAATGGCGACTCCTCTTGTTAGACCTATTAGTTCTTCTTCTCCTACCACTATCTGACTTCTCTAGGCGATACAAACTTCCAAACCCATGCACTTGAGGCAACCTCGACAGCATAATACCAGGAAATCAGATTGTGAAAAATGGATTTCTTGGTATGAACCATTCGATATCTTAAATGAGTCATTTACAGATACAATGCTACGACGAAGATGCCGTTCATTAAAAGTTCCTTTGTATTCCATTTGTACTTTGAAACAATCTGCAATTCTTTTTGATCTTGAATTTCTTTATGCTACTATAGAGATTGTCAAGGTTGGTAGCCAGGGCTCTGTAATGCCTGCATTTTTGCTATAAGCATTTGAATAACGTTTTTGAATGTATTAAAATATATGCTGAATATAAAAAAATGTGAATTGTCTAAAAGAAAGATATTTTATACCAAAATGCAAAATGAAAATAAAATGAAAATAAGATATTATTAGTAGATCGTTGGCTATGTCTTTAAAGTTATTTCTATTCCCATTTTTGTCAAGATCCCATCATTACTTTACATACAAACCTTATAACAACAAAGTAGTGTCAAATCTTAAAATAAAAATATAATAAATGTTATTGACATAATCAATAATATCTATAGTTGTGTCTGTTGTAAATACTAGAATGGTAACACTCAAGAATTTGCAAAAATTAGTTCATAAAGTATCACCATTAAATGCAGAAATGACAAGGTTATTTGAAGCGTTGTAAAACAAACAATTCTGGATTTGGAAGATCAAAAAACATAAGCAAGAAGATATTACAGTATGAGGAAGATCTCTTTCCGAGAGTTACTTAGTTATTAGTGTATATATATATATATATATATTTATATTTATATTAGAAAAATTAATCATACTAATATATATAAGAAGTCATAGTACCATAACCTTGATATGTTAACGGTTTCGTGTCGTGAGGTAGGAGTTGACTGTGATTATGTTGCAAAAGGCGAAACAGAAGAAGAAATTATGAAAAATGCTGGAGAACATGCTGTAAAGGATCATGGCTACAAAGAAGAAGACATAATGACTCCAGAAATGAAAGAGAAAATTAGACAACATATTCGCAGGTCTTGACTTTAATAATAATTAATTTTTTGATCTACTAAAATCAACTGCCTATATATGCATCGATCTTCATATACTTCACTTTTAGAACCATAATCGGCATCATAGATACTATCTGTGTAAGATTTCTCAGTAGACACTAACAAGTACCAATTTCAATATCCAAGGTAACCTAGTACGGTTATAGATCTGTATGTTAATAATTGATTTATAATATCTTAAAATTTGGTATAGTTCTTCTGGAGAAGAGAAATACAGTTGAGTCTCATAAAATAAGTCAGAAAAAACAATCCTTTGATATAATTTATGAAGTGAATATTTTATTGTTTAACAACAGAAAAAAAATCTAAAACATAATCTTATTTCTACTAACAGAGCAAGAGTTTGGCTAAAATTAATTCAAATAAAACCATCTATGCTTTATTGGCATTAGAATTTAACGTATCTGCCACTGCTACACCATATACGCTATATTGCAGATTCTTGTCTATTTCCAGTTGTTAAATCTACTGCCATAGCAACATCTGTAACAAATATCTTTCCTCCAATTTTATCTCCCAACTTTTCTCTCAAATTTTTAATTAAATCCTCAACTTGCTCATCTTTAACAACTACTTCTACCTTAGTTCTTGGAATAAATTCTGGTTTATAACGCATAGTACCTCGTCCTACTGAAACAGCTTCTGCTTTTACCTTTCCTCGTCCTTCTATTCTGTAGCAACTCATTCCTCCAGTATTAGCATCTTTTAATATTCCACTTACATCAGGCAATCTTCTATCGGGTATTATGATTTCCATTCTTTTCATGGTGATGCTTAGACCTTCCAATTTTATAGTATATGACTAATTTATAAGCATAGGGTATACCTTACAGGCTCTGTTAACTTAGCTGCTCTGCATTAAAAAATTCCATGAGCTGAAATCTTATTTTTTGTTCTCATATGTGATACAAAAGTAAACAACTTAAGCCAATTACTGATATGTGCTGCTGCTCAGTATAGGGCATACCAATAAAAATAGTAGCTTAAGTTAACGTAGACGCACTGCATTGATATGCAATACGAATACCCATTTGTTAGAGACCCTACAAATGAGTATAAGCAGTGTATGTATATATTCGCTATATTGCAAGCATTCCAAATGCTTATCTAACCAGACTTGGAACTGATCATATGGCTGAAGAAGACTCATATAATTCCATCCATAAATCTGACAATGCTATATCAAGAATATCTTCTGATTTCCAGTGCTTCGTATGTGGCTCTATATTCACTACCCATGAGGACAAAAAACAACACCTAGAAAAGGAAGAACAGGGCAAACTACATTGATGATACTACATAGTAGAAAATAGAGATTATAAAATATCAAGAACTCCAAAGTCACATAAAAGACTTTAGCAAGAAATGGTATTCCTTTCCTATGGCTTGACATAGAAGCAGATAAACAAGAAGATCGTCTGCTTGCTTCATCATATGCTGGTTCTATTCAATTAGTTCTAATTCATTTAATACCATAGCACATTCACCTTTAGTACCCTTTGCCGAACGTTAACGATTTGTAGAAGAACCAATGCCAGAATCGCATAAGTTGAATAGCATTAGCATAATTTTACAAACCAAGGCAGATATGTTAAAAGCTATATTCTCGATAACTTAGAATCAATGGGTTAAACAGAAATATCACATGAATTAAATATCACAAATGCAACGTATAGGATATTTTAATTGAATGCTACACAGGATCTTAAACAAGACCATATTACAGTAAGAAGATTAAGAGATATAGTTCAAATATGTTCCGATAGGCTTTATGCTAATGAAAATATCCCAATTGAAGATATTAAAATCATTTCAGTGATAATTGAAGAATTTGTTGACAGGTTCCATCATGGGAAAGAAGAGCAAGCATATTTTCCACAAACTAAAGACAAAGATAGTTTTTCAGAGGATGTTCGTAAGTTTCTGATAGAACATGAGCTTGGAAGAAGAATTGCAAAGATGCTTTTACGTCAACTTGGGGCATGGAGTAAAGGAATTGTTGATAGAGAACCAATTGCAAGATTCTTAAAATCATATGCTGTTTTCATAACAGACCACACATATAAGGAAGATATATTCTTTGATTTAATCGAAAATAAAAAAAGTATATCGAATGAAGAAGATAAAAGTTTAATGAAACATTATGAAAGTTGTAGAAACCAAGCAGGAGGGAAAGCAAGAATGGATCAAATGATAAAATTAATTGAATATTTAGAAGAAAGAGAGTGGATGCATAGATAACAATAGATAACAATGTAAGGAACATATCTTAATATTCTGTTCAATATCTCGACTGTATTACACATAATATACATGTAAAGTAGCATGTGTTATACACATTATTCTAAGGATTTATTATACTCTTTCTCTCTCCTTGTCCTAAAGTAACTATAGCTTTGAAAAGATTAGATATAATAATTCCCCATGAACGCCTTCAAGAAGTTAATGATATTCTTCATAAGAATAAAGTGGGTGGTATGACATTTTATGATATCAAGGGCAGAGGTCGCTCAAAACGAGAACCAGTATCATTTGGTAGAGGTATAATGAGATATGTCCCAGAATTCGCATCTCGGATAAAGATCGAAGTAATTGTATCAGATTCACTAGCAAAGCCAATAATAGACGATATACTAAATGTCATAAGTACAGGTTCAGATTATGATGGCAAGATATTTGTTTATGATGTTGCTGAAGCGTATGATATTGGAACAAAAGAAACTAGTGATTCTGCACTATAGAGAGGAAACTGGTAACTTCTTACGATATCACTTGTCATGTTATATTCAATTGAACATATCTTGAACATATCTCATCTATGCTCATTGGGAGGATGGCCGCTGTCGCCGCCTCTTCGCCACAATTAGCGGGCATTTCCTAACAAGACCCTTTTAGATTAAAACAGACTGATATCCTGAGTGATTGTTTGTTAAATATATTATCCTATTGTCAAAAAAGCAATTGCAAGTAACGGTAGTAGTATGTTATTTACTACTTTCCATTTTTATTGCCACATGATTTAATATTATTCAAGTATAACATTCCATTTGCTATTCTTCACTTTTATTATTATCCAGAGCCAGCTTTTTAGACTCATAACATCCATATTGGCTATATAACTATCAAAAGAGCAGTAAATTATGTAGATATAGAAATCTTAATAAAATATAGTTACTTTCTCAAGTATAATAGTAAAATCAAATACTATGACTTTGGGAATCATAATTGTTTTTACAGGATTGATTTCATTGGCAACAATTGATTTCTCAAACACAGCATTTGCAGGCACACAAATTTATAGTGCACAACTATCAGGTGACCAAGAAGTACCACCAGTACAAACTACTAATGCATCAGGTACTGCTGACTTTCGAATTCCACTTTCTGCAATCAGCACACCACAAGCAGCAATAGATTATACTGTTAATGGTACGGGTATAGAAAATGTTGTTACAGCAGCTCATATTCATATGGGTAAAATGGGCGAAAATGGAGATATAGTAGTGACATTGTGCAAAGCTGAAACTTGCTCAGCTGGTGGCGGCGGTAGCGGAGGAGGAACTTTGTCTCTAACAGGAACTTTCAATGCTACTAACTTAGAAGGCCCAATGGCGGGTAAACAGATAGAAGACCTAGCCAATGAGATGACAAACGGAGGGACATATGTTAATGTTCATACTGAACAAAATCCAAATGGAGAAATACGTGGACAGATAACGGGTGGAACGCAATAATAATATCTGATTAACCAACCAACTAAATTTTATGAGAAAAACATGCGTTCTATTTTTTTATCCCCATCAGTTAATGGTTTTAAATATAATTATATTTCTGCAGTTTTTAACAATGCTTTACCCGTTATGTATGAGTTATGATAACAGAAGTCTCTGTATATCAATTTTTAATTCTATATATTACTAGAATGTCATATCCAAAGAAATCACTCATAGGCTAATGTCTTCGGAATAGGCAGATTCCATCAAGAGATAGACAACATCTACAAACCTGATATCCTTGATATTATGCTAAATAAAAGACGAGAAATTGATAATAATTAACTCCCTTATACTTTTGGATAGCTTCTATATTTTTATATAAGGCCCAATATGAGGCAAGGCTAAGAGAAAGAAAGTCTAAAGTATATATCAATCTAGAAATGACTGAGTTTATAATAAAATGTTATAGTGAATTTAATTTCATCTCATCCTCAGAGACAGTAGTATGATTAAATTACTGCACTAATATAGTATTATGATAGTCTAACAGGATCCATTGCTTTAACTATAGTTGACTTTTTAAGAGGACTATTATAATATATGATATCTATATTGAGTCAGACAAAAGGAAAGTTTTCAAAGATACTAATTTCAGTAGATGGTTCAGAACAATCGATGGATGCAGCTGACTATGCTATTGCAATGGCTAAAAAAGAAGATAATAATGCTCAGCTGATTGCTTTACATGTTTTATTTTCGCAAACAGGCTATGCATATTCTACAAACATGTTTGGCCTAGTCACTCCTAGTTCAATAAATGAACTCCTAGAAGATGCTAAACATGAGGCTCAGCAGTGGTTTGATAAAATTAAAGAAAAATTGTATGAAAATGGCGGCATTCAATTAAAAACAGAAGTAGTTGTAAGTCCTACATCTGTAGTAGGTGCGATAGTTGATTATGCTGAACATGAAAATGTAGATTTGATTGTAATTGGTTCAAGAGGAAAGTCTGGTTTTAAAAAATTATTGCTAGGAAGCACTGCTTCCGGAGTTGTAACTTATGCAACATGTCCTGTATTGGTGGTAAAATAAAAAATATAATCTTATTAAGATCAGGCAGTAAGCATATGAGTAATAATAAACAAATGGCCAAAATGTTAATTCCGTATTTGCAAAGTAGAACACAGCTAGTAAAATTAAGTATTTATGACTGCTGGGTGCTAAAGTCAACTGAGCAAAGTAATAAAAAAAGAGTTTTAATAATTTATTTAATAATCATAACAAGTATATGAGTAAAAAATCAACACTAGTTTCTAGCATTATGACTGAAAAGGTGAAAACAGCAACAATGGATGAAACTATTAAAACAGTCTGTAAATCGATGTACGAAAATGATATTGGAAGCATAGTTATTGTAAAAAGAACAATCGATGATGCCAATAAACCAGTAGGTATAATAACAGAGAGAGATATTGTACGTCAAATAGGGTTATCAGAATTATTTGTAGTTCAAGCACCAGTACGACAGATAATGAGTACTCCTTTAGTTACTATAGGACCAAACAATCTAGTAAGAGATGCTATAGAGATCATGCAACTAAAGAAGATTCGCAGGCTTCCTGTTATCGATAACAAAGGAAAAATGGTTGGCATAATAACACAGAAGGATGTATTAAAGGAAGCCTAAATTGTTATCTCGGTAGACATTAACAATATAATAAATGATCTTTTAAGGTCTGGCCAACAGTCATTTTTTCGCTACAATCGCCTTGAAATATAGGATCTGTAAGAATTTAACC
>JAREAI010000094.1:0-8462 GCA_029240435.1 Nitrososphaeraceae archaeon
CACTAACGCATTCTCCATTTTTAATCGCTATGATACAAGCAAGTACAAGTCTAGCCGTGGTATTGTTTACGGTGCCGACAGGTGCTCTTTCAGATATTTTCGACCGTCGCAAATTCCTTTTGTTTATCAGAAGCTGGATGCTTATTGTAGCTCTTATTCTAAGCATTATTACAATATATAATATAATTACACCATCAATTTTATTAGTACTTACTTTTGTGCTTGGAATCGGGATTGCCATGAATATGCCAATGTCGCTCATTGCTGCAAGTGAGATGGTTTTCAGGACAGAAGTTCACAAAACCATAACTTTGGTGAGTGTGGCGGCCAACATAGGCATTGCCATGGGACCATTAATTGGTGGTTTAGTTCTTATCAATGCAAATCCAGGATACTTATTTTTACTTAATGCATTAACCATTGTAGTAATGATTGTCATAATTTATCGATGGCGAAGAATGAGAACAGTTTCTTCTCCCAAGACAGAATTGCCGCCAGAGCATGTCATGGATGCAATTAAATCAGGATTGCATTATGTATATAATTCTCCTCAAGCTCAATCTATGTTTGTTCGTGTTATTGCATTTGCATTTTTTGGAAGCATTATACCTGCTCTTCTTCCTGTATTAGCCAGCCAGCAGACGATAACTCTAGGAGTATTAGGATATGGGCTGCTGCTGTCTTCTTTTGGCGCAGGTTCTATAATAGGAGGAATTACATTATATCCTATACTAAGATGGCTAAAGCATTTTGAGCAAATTGTTACATTATCAATAATCTTGCTTGCTGTTGTTATGTTGGTTCTTTCCTTTGTGAATAATTTAGCCGTCTTATCGATAGCAATGATGACTGCTGGATCAGGATGGATATTCATTATCTCGAGTCTACATTATTCAATGTTTAAATCAGTTCCAAAATGGGTTGGTGCAAGAGGACTTTCTATATATTTGCTGATATACCAAGGATCGATAGCCTTAGGAAGTGCAATATGGGGATTGGTAGCACAGTACTATGGAGTTCAATATGCCTTCTTGTTTGCTGCAATAGGGACTATCTTCAGTCTGGTAGTTGTATTTAAATACAAACTGACAGGAGATCTAAAGGATATAAATAAAACACCCTCAAGACATTGGCCTGAACCAATGATGGTAATCGAACCAAATCTACAAGATGGACCGGTCTTAGTAAAACTAGAATACCGTATCCATCCAAAAACATTGGATGATTTTGTTCTAGCTATAATAGAACTAAGAAGAATGCGTTTGCGTGATGGTGCAATAAATTGGGGTTTGTATCGTGATGATTCGGATCCAAATCTGTATTATGAGATCTTTACTGTAGGATCGTGGGCTGAGCATATGCATCAACATCATGAACGATTAACTGTGGAAGATCGTAAGATAGAAGATCGGGTAAATTCATTTATTGTTGGTAATACTCTACCCTTTGTGTCTCATCTGATTGCAGTACCATTGACCAAAAACATAAGAAGATAATCAAATGACGACAGCCAATAACAGACTTGAAAATGTGCTAATACTTCAGGTGGTGGTTCCTTGGAAGCATTTGGTTGTGGAGTTTTCTAAGCACTTACAAATAACAACATATAGATTGATATTGTGGCAGGGATATCCATAGATGGAATAATGCTGCGATCATAGCTGGCAGCAAGGATGAACATACAGAACAAGCGCTAGAGCAATTCTGGCTAGAATTATCTGAGATTTTTGTGGATATTGAAGAAAATTACTCTTCCATCACGTTCTATATCTAAGTTTCTAGAAGAGATAATATTGCCAGTTAGCTGTATAATAATTTCTACCTATAGACTCATGTGACCGACAAAACTTATTATTTTCAAGAACGAATGAATATCAACGTGCTATAAAATTAAAGAAGATAGAATCTTTCTAGATCTTTGCTATTTTTTGGAAATGATAAAATATTTCTTCCAAGAGGGAGATGATACGCAGTTGATAGAATTCTTATGATAGAACAATCAAAAAGAAACTCTAATGAATATAATGTTCTTCTAGTCTTTGATATATAAACGACAACAATAACATCACCGCCATTGCATATTGAGAGTTATAAGGAAATGATACTGGTGGAATCTATCCTTCGCAACTATTTTTGCTTAAATAGAGAATAAAAACGTAGGTAGCGAAATATATGCTCAACAAACAATAGAGAGCATGTTTTCTAATAATACTGGAACTGCAAGAGAATTTGCAGATGTTATAGAAGGCGATGATACAGCTATTTTGGAAAATAATGTGAACATAGGAAATCCGAATAATACTTTATCAAGTAATGTGAAAAAACGTGCATAAACGTTAGGTAAATATATAACGATTTTAGGAGAAGATGGAAAGACGATGCTAAAAAGTGATATAGACAAGATTGAGCAAATAGCTAAGCAAGACCTTGATGCTCTGCTTGCTAGGATAAGAATCCTTCAAATTCCATAAGAAATTGCGGTAAAGTAAGTATCCTTTGTTGTATCATTTGATATTAGTCAAGAAGAGAAAAAATATTCCATATTTTGATATGAATCACATATGATTGAGAATGACATGTGCCACGATCGCTAATATCTTATGATCTACTTAGTTATACAAGATTAAATAATCGGGTACTTTGGTTAGTTCATCTTTGAAAGAAAAGTTTAGTATTGTAATTATTTATTTATTTATCATTTTTTTGGCGAACATGTCACATCGCCGGTAAAAGATCCGCCTGTATTCAAAATAGGATCATTTGATTCAAACTGTACGTTTATAGCTACATTTTGACTACATGATCCGCTGATGATAATGGGCACAGATACTGGTGGTTGACAGAAGTCTGTTTCATTGATTTTTTGAACTGTAATTTTATAATTACCTGAATTTAAATATACTGAATTAAAAGATCCACTAACAAATCCAGGATTGTCATTTGGGTCAGAAGGTAGTTCATTTATATTCCAATTGGCTGTTGGTACCATTCCATTAGTACTATTTTCCGATACAACAAAAGATATAACGGCCTGTTTTGAAGAGCTATCAGGACAAGTGATAAAACCAGTACCACCACCATGAATTATTACAGGACCTGAGTCATTACTACTTTGTCCATAAACTGCTGTTAGTGGGTTAGTAGTATTATGATATAATAAAGAAGAAAATGATAATAAAATCAATAGAGATATTATGAGTGTCATTATAGTAATTGTTACCAATGAAAAGCTATTATTATTGTTTTCAAACATATGGATTGATATTGTATTATTTTTTATTATTAATATGTAGCTAAATTTCTCTTATGCTAAAGTATTTGAAATCCCATGCAATATTATCATACCTAAATGTAGCTATCAGTCCTGGATTATAATTATATAATCTCTTGGTTTGTTGCGACTAACACTATAAAATATCTTATTTAAGCTATTGGAATACTAATCACTTGAATCAATCAACTAGTTTACTATTTTCCATTTATTGTCATTGTTTTCATCTATATATGATTCCATCTGTACTGTGTTATTATTAAAAATTTGTACATTAATACCTTCTATTACCTTCCAACCAATCCATCTATCCACAATAGAATAATCAGTAGCTGTGACTATTACTCTTGCATCGGTATAACCGTCAGTATGGGATATGTCATCTTTCCAGGATGCAGACTGTTATATATATATCTATCTATATATATATGTAGAACTCAATTCAATGATACTCCTGATGACATGTTCGAGAGAATAGAACAAGATCCTGAAAAAGCATAGGACTATCTTTGAAGCAGTATCAAAATAAGATAATCTTTGATAAAGAAGAAATCATCATCATACACTGCTCGTTATGATATAGACTCTCGGAGTTATCGAAATCATTCTATGAGCATACCAGTAGGAAACATTATTGTTATTGAGATTCTAATACCAGAAGAATACCAATTTTCGTGAGAAGCTTCTTGAAATACAATTCTAACATTTTCTCCTATACTCCCAATATTTGGCCACATCTTCGGTAATTGTCTCCGTCAATCTGTCTTTTTCTTTTTGTGTTCCGCCACTATACATTGCTACTGTTGTTATGGGTATGTTATGGCAGTAGATTCATTCCTTCATTTGACGTAATAAATTAGTTAGTCAAATCAGTATATCTTCTTAGAGATCTGCATATGTTTCTGATGGTAACCTCTGTTACTCCTGCAGCCTCAGCCAATTCCATTTGAGTTATATTATCATCTTCTTTTGTAATAATATTTGCCAGATAAAGTACTGATGCAGCAAATCCCATAGGATTTTTTCCAGCAGGTGTTATTATTTCCTCTTCAGCAATGTCGTTCATCATTCTGATTGCTTGGCGTTTTGTTTTATCGCTCACCTTCACTCTGTTTGCAATTCTTATAATGCAGTTCATTGGATCTAATATTGGAATTACAATTTCAAGCTCAGACACCAGCATTCTGTAATTTCTTGCAATATCTTTACGTTTTATATTACTAATTGTAGATATCTCCTTGAGTGTCCTAGGTATTCCCATATCTCTACAGGCAATATACATGGCTGCAGTCAATACTCCAGCAATCGTCTTACCGCGAGGCAACTGCCTTTCACAGGCTTTTCTATATATGTAAGCTGTTTTCTCAACTATCACATCTGACAATCCGAGCTTATCCTTTAGCATATCAAGTTGCTGAAAAGCCTGCCTAAGATTCCTGTCTTCAGAATTATGAACCTGTATTCTGGTGTCCCAAGTTCTTAATCTTTTTATTGTAGAGAGCATAGATGCATCTAATATTTGTCCACTAGCATCCCTGTTAGTTCTTCCTATAACGGTAGAAAGTCCCATATCATGAACAGCTAAAGAAGTAGGAGCTCCGGTTCTTGATTTACTATTCTTTTCTTCAACTGTAAATGCTCGCCATTCTGGACTACTAGTATCTTGAGCCCTATCATTGATTACTATACCACAATTGCCACAAATTACTTCGCCAGATTCAACATCTGTGATGACATCCTGATCTTTTAGACATGACCAACATCTTATAGGAGGATCAGTAGGTTGCATTAACGAATAAAACTCCCTATTGTATAGTTGTTTGATATCTTTATAAAAAGTATGTGTAAAGTGCCTTAATTAGAAAAGATTTATGAATCTTCTTACTCTATAGAATTGTCATAGGCAGTCTATTGAAGTTTAACTATGCAAATCGCATACTACTAGATGCGGATAATTATGAAAATCTCAAAATATTTTTATGCAAACATACCGGATACTTCCCTCCACGCTTTGTGATTCTCCTAAAGATCTTGTAATTCCTCATTGAATATCGGAGAGGAAATCATTGATTTTGAATTTCCCACAACCGTTACAATAGTGAACATTACTCCGATGCCTAAGTCTCTTATTAGTACAATAACAAGAACGCCGTGTTTCCCGGAGATCCAGACATCGCCGAAGCAACTTCCTGCATGTAAAGAGCGAACGGAACGAACAAGAAGTTTTGAATAGCAAAAAATAAAGCCTTGTTTAGCACGGTATCCTCAGCATAAACATATACAATACACTGAAAAACTGAGCTTTAAACCAATTATCTACAATATGGCTTCTCGGGAACTATAATAGGTGCATGGGATTTTTTACAGTGGAAGGGCATATGTTCAATTTCTATTAAGACTATCTAAGAATAATAGCCCCAAAGTATAACCTTATCCTGAAAATATAGAGAACAAAATATCAATGCACGAAAGAAATGTTTTGCTTGTTATGATAACTAGAATAGCAATAACAAAAACAACAATAGTAGTAAGTTAAATCAGTATTGCTATATTCATCATTGTGTTTATATTAAAAACTAGAGTTATCCGATATTGTTTACGAGCTAAGCACACATGTATATGGATAAAGTAAGTTAATATGTTCAGTTACATATACATTTTTGTACAGTTGTTGCGAATTAGTATTATTTTAATTATGGTCTTATTCTTATTTGGCACAAATATTACGATGATTATTATACATACACGCGATGGGATGGCTTTTACAGCAAGTGACTTCATAATTCAAAATACATCCTCATTTATAGACAGAAATAAAATTATTCATGTCTATGGCGAAATAAAAAATATATCAGATAAAGCCATGACAAATGTAGTAGTAAAGGCCCTATTTTATAATGCTAACGGAAAGTTACTTGATGAATTTCAAAGGTCCTCTGAATTACGTACGATTAATCCCGGAGGGATATCTCCATTTGAAATACTAGACATCAATACAAAAACTGTTAATAGTGTAAAGGACTTTAAATTATCTGCGTCAGGTACTGCTATTGAGAAGAATAAACCAATAGTACTAAAAATTCAATCTGATAATTCTAGACTTGATATTTTGGGTTTTTATTATATCAATGGAAGAATTTTAAATGGAGGCCCATTAACAGCTACAGAGTCAACTGCAATAGCTACATTATATGATAAGGATGGTAAGGTAATTGCAATTGGAAGAGCATTGGCTGAGCCAGTAAATATTGACCCAGATAGTCAGGCAGCATTTGGACTAGCGGTAACAGAGAAATTACAAACATACAAAATAAAAAGTTACTCTTTGATTGCAGACTCTGATCAGTACGCATCTTTACCGGTATTATTATCTAAGTAGATTTAGGTAGTTGTTGTATACTTGTTATTCTGTCAGTGCTTGACTCTAGAGGCTGTCCTAGTTGAAGGGAATGGGAAATGACACAGACCAACACTATTATGATCTACATTAGAGACATCTTACCAAAAATTTAACAATCAATATTAAATCTCATTTGTCATAATAGGATATATATAAAGCAGTGTTAGGCATTTATCCTCCTATCTTGCTATGATTTCTTGTGGGTAAGAGAAAACCAATTCTACTTGTAGATGAGTTGGATGATTCTATGAAGGCCATTGATCTCTTCAAACGGTTGAGCATTGAGTATGTGGAATATAATATCAAGAAATTTGAAGAAAGTTGTTGTGGTGACCTTCCAACAACCAAAGCTCCTTCGCTTTTTGCAGTCGAAGGAATCTTTAAAGGTTTAGAGAAAATTAACGAGTACATCTCCTTAAAAAGGGATGCCGCCTCTAATACTGAGTCTGAAAGTGCATATTGGTAAGAATTGAAGGAAGATAAATACATGCATATATCTGTTTATATCCAGGATACTCTTAAGGAATATTTAAAAGATGAACTAATTAAAGCTTAAAGGTTGAATCAACTGGAAGAATTAAAAACGATACTACAAAAGGAGGTTCAAGATCTTAAGACTAGTCTTATGAAAAATCATATTAACGAAGGTGAAGCAACGGATCGTCTGTTATCTCGAATTGCAGATCGTAACGATATAATGAGAATTAATACATTAGAATGGGTCTTAAAAATAATTGCTAAGTTAGAAAATAGGTAGTGAATTGAAGGATCATATGAATTATGCTCGATGTAAAGGGTATATACTTCTTATCCGCACTTTGTGGACAAATTGCACCTATTGAGACATAAAAATAAGAAGATGGTGTCGTAGTAACACGTCATCGTCCTAACTGCCAGGAGTACAGCCCCATTTGCATGCGAGACCCATAAGAGGAAGAAGACTAATAAGTCCTATTCCTACTAACATTCCAATGATGCAGACGTTGAATTTTGTTATCTTGAACATCATATCACCATCTTTATTTTAGTTTGACAAGTATTACTACTCTTGTCAGCATTACTTTTTAGAAATCATATTCTCTTTAACAAATTAGCAATATTGTTAACTATTACAAATTTAAGCTATTGATAAAAAAGGAAAGGTGCTGATAATATTTTGTATAGGATTTTGTATAGGTTCGTCTTTTTCTTCAGTAACAAACAACTATGCTCCTAGATATAATATAAAATAAGGCCTAAATGAAACGCCAAGATTGAAATGGGCCCAAGGGTGTTTGAACCTTGCTGGTAAGTGAGTTGAGTATACTTTTAAGAACTAAGGTTCGATAAGGGTCCTGTGAATACTATTGTGTATAGGTTCTCATCTGTCAATGAATACTCTTTCTTCAGATGCCTTGCTGCTTCTTCATCGAGTTTACAAATTCTCTATAAGACATATTTCTTCTTGCTTCTATTGCCATAGCAATATCTTCCTTACTACATATCTTAATTGAGAATCATCATCTGACAGCATTCAGAATCACTTTTGCAACCTCTAAAGAATGTGTGGATTTTAAAAGACTATTTTATTTCGAGTAAATGACTGACTTCACGATACATAATACAATTAAAACAAGTTATCGATTTTGTTGTTGAATATTATATAGAAAGAAATAAAATTTTGTTATATTCGGTTTACATCTAGATTTTCTTTCTCTTTCCTAACAATAACTTCTTTCTTAAAAACCAAAGTGTGGCTATATGCGTTGTCAACAAACTTGGAACAGCTAGTGTAGGTATAAGAATCCATGG
>JAREAI010000095.1:0-8708 GCA_029240435.1 Nitrososphaeraceae archaeon
AGGCTACTATATAGCCTGCTATTACTTAGATCGCTAGCTCTAATAGACAACCAAACATTTCTTGCAATTGAACGTATTAGCGAACAACTTAGCGTGATACTTGGTAACAAAAGTAGTGATATTTCTCAGATATTTCAAAGCCGTAGCGTGATATATACTATTGATGAGTTGATTAAAAGAATGAATACTTTGTAAATTATTATTGCTCTATAAGGTTATATCACTGTCCACTATCAGACACCGTGATATGAGTGATATTTCAAGTAGCAATTTGGATCTTATTATATCTATTATTATGTCATATGTTGTAGGTATCATTAGTGTGATATCATATATGAAGTTGAAGGAAATGCTTCAATTCCCATTTAATAGTCTCAGAATATACTCATAGATTAAATTATTACGATAAAGCAATTGCTGAATTACGTGTCAAAATAGACACAATGGAACTGCGGGTGATGCAGCATGATATCTCCCATAGTTCATCTCAGGCTAACAACACTAACACGAAATATTATAAACAAAATATAATATCACACCAGGACTCACAGTTAGAACAACAACATAATCACATATCCACTGTGAGTAATATGGCTAATATCACACAAGCGCCTAAGACTGTCTCAAGACATCCAGATTCGTATAATGGCACTATGGATTTTATATTGAAAATGTTGATGGAGAGACCAAGAACTTCGAGAGAAATCCAGCACTCTGTTGGAAGAACACGGGAGCACACATCACGTCTTATGAAGAAACTTTACGATTCCAAACTGGTGATTAGGGATAGCAACAGTAAACCCTTCAAATATAGTATTACTGATGCAGGTCGTATACAGTTGATGGGACATCATGGGAAAGATGGCGGGATTGTATATGATGGATCTGAGACTCATGCTGATTCGACTGACTCTCAATTACCTGCGATGGCCTAGTTATTTTATATATCCATTCTTTTCCTTTTCGACTTCTACCCAGTTTACCTCTATCAGAATATCTTGACAAATAAGTCGAGATTATACTGAGCTGAATGGGCTCGTTATATTCATCTTCATATATTTCAAGAATGTCAGACGATGTAAAAGTACTATATGGAAATTTATGTTCAATTATACCCCATACCTTTGAGCCAACTGATGCCAAGTTCTTGTTTTGGATTTCTGTATCATTATATCCATTGTTACTCTTTCCATCTAGATTTATGAGATCCATTAATTCAAACACTTTCATTATCTTTTCTTTTGACACATTACCCTCTAGCGAAAGATTATACTTACCTCCTTCAGCATCTTCAAGTTGTATTTTTATCTTCTTTTTGCTTGCGCTCAATCTAGAGCATCTTTACCTGTTGACAAGTTAACGCGTTAACAACTTAACAGCACTAGTAATAACTCTGATAACAATTAGCTTAGTTTTTGTTAACTTTACATGAGACAGTCCTAAAGTTATTAACAGAAGAAATTTGTTAATCAATTAATATATAATAACAAGAAATCTTAAAGTTCCAGTGGAAATAAGGGGGTCTAATTATTCATATTAACACTGTTAACAGCAACTATAACACTCCAGTGGAAATAAGGGGGTCATATTCAACCGCTTTTATGTTTTATCAAACGATGTGTTAACAAGTCTGTCAATGTATTGATTTTTCATGGCAAGTCACACCCTATCATTTCTTGTCCAAGTCTTTCCTCATAGTTTGATTAAAATGAAATATATTATTTTATTATTTAATCAATAAAATTAGATTTTATGCTTTAAAAGCAATTTGTTAACAATGTGTTAACATAATATTAACAAAGGTTTCCTCTTATGCTGGAAAAGAAAGATAGGGGTGTGGATAAGTATGAGCGATGACTTTCTTGATAATATCTTTGAAAAGGCTGCTATAGGAGAAACATTGATAAAAAACCGTCGAACATTAACAATAGATTATGTTCCTGAAAAGCTTCCATTTAGAGATGAAGAAACTAAAACAGTCGCACAGGCGCTATCTGTAGTTCTCAAAGGCGCTAGACCATCAAATCTGTTGCTCTTTGGTAAACCAGGTACTGGTAAAACTGCAGTAGTTAAAAAAGTAATTGAACATCTACACAAAAAAGCCAAGGAACTGGGATTAGAAGTTATAGTGCCAATTATAAATACAAAATCTGCAAATACTGCATACAAAGTACTTTATGAAATAGCTGAGGATATGGGAATTAACAAAGAGGAAAAGAAATTACAAGTGCATTTCACAGGACTATCGATGGGTGAAGCGACAGATAGGATTCTTGATTTTATTGGAAAGAAAAAACTAAATGTTGTTCTTGTGTTCGACGAAATTGATTCACTAGTAGATAAAAATGGTGATGATATTTTGTATAATTTTACAAGGGCAAATGAAAGAATCTCAAAAGGGGGATTTATTAGTTTGATTGGAATATCTAACAGCCTCACATTCAAAGATAAACTAGATCCCCGTGTTAGAAGCAGTTTGAGCGAGGAGGAAATGGTATTTAATCCATATAAAGTAGAACAATTACAAAAGATTCTGATAGATAGATCTAGAGTTGCATTCAACGATGGTGCTATTGATGGTGCAGCAATAAATCTGTGTGCAGCAATGGCTGGAAAGGAAAATGGTGATGCAAGAAAAGCAATTGATCTCTTAAGGGTTGCCGCCGAAATTGCCGAAAGAGAAAAGGCAGATAAGGTAGAAGAAAAACATATTAGATTAGCTCAAGAAAAAATAGAGAAAGATACTAATTTTGAGATATTAAAAAATTCTACTACTCATACTAAGATAATAATAATGGCGATAATGAAATCAAAAATTGGCAATACTGGTGAAGTATATGAAATTTATTCGTCATTATGTAGACATACTGAGCAAGAACCACTTACACAACGCCGTATAACTCAAATAATAAGTGAGCTTGATCAACTTGGTCTTGTAATAAGTAATATAATGAGCCAAGGACGATATGGTAGGTCACAGAGAATCAAAATTACTGTTCCAGTTTTAACTATTAAAGAAGCATTGAAAGACGATCCAATTCTCTCTGCATTATTGATGATTAATGATTAAAGTCCATTTGAAATGGTTGTAGGGTAGCCAGATTAATGAGAATTGCAAATCCCGGAGTTGGCACAATACCCATCGTCTGTTGAAATTTAGTTTGCGCCTGCCATGTGCCTGAATTGACGATCAGGGTTCCCCGATAATTTTTAACATCTATAACATGGACATGTCCTGAATGAAATACATCAGGAACTTCTGCAATCACCATCATATCTTCTTGTTCAGGCGCTATAGGAGTACGTTGTCCATATATCGGTGATAAATGACGAGCCTTCAGTAATACTTTCATTGCTTCTGCCGGCTTTGAATAACTTAGACCAGGTGTTGTAGCAATAATGTCATCTAAACTCTGTCCATGATACATTAATACCTTTACACCATTTAATTCGAGAAAGGCAGGATTTCCCAGCATTGTAAAATTCTCAAAGGAATATAATTTATCGGCATCTTTTCTAGGTAATGAAGGCTGTGGTAGAGATCTTCGACCTGGGTCATGGTTGCCAGGAATTATAAAAACCTTGATATGTTTTGGAATTTTAGCAAGCAAATCTATAGCGTGTACCATTTGCTTGCTAGTATTGAGTTCAAGCAATTCTTTATCCTGATTAGGAAATATCCCGATACCATCAATTAAATCTCCACCAATACATAAGAATCTGATTTTGCGTACAAGTTCATCCTCACTTGATGAAAGCCAAGTTAAAAATCTCATAAATTCTGTTTCCATAAAATATTTACTCCCCACATGTAGATCGGAAATTAAAACTGCATAATATTCTGCCTTAGATCTGTTAGGAAGATGATCAGGAATATCAGGAGAAGCCAGATTCTTTATAGTGAAACCCTGGGTCGATTTATTATTATTATTATCTTCAATTTCTAGCATGACCATCTGGTCAAGCGTAAGTGTCATCGCAAGTTTCTTTAATTCTTCAGTAACCGCAAGTGCGCTCATTGTTCCACTGTAGTCATCAATTATTAATTCTATTCCATTTTTTTTTGAACGCTTTGACATTAGCAAACCAGCTACAACAGAAGAAGGGTTCCTGACGAAATTCCCTTCTGTCCTGCTGCTGCTGTATGACTTTCCTGCCTTTGAATTATTTGTATTATGTCTCACAGATGCAATTTGTATAATCCTTTTACTTTCTGGTCGTAATGCCAAGATGTGATGAGATTTTTCAAAGCGACTACGAAAGAGTGCAGTATAACCTTCGACTCCTTCTCCAGTGTTAATATTATGAGTTGGGTCTAAGATTATTTTATGGGAATTCTGCTCAAAAGAAGAAGAAGAAGAATATTCTACAACTGCGGTTGCTGTTGCTGTTGCTGTTGTTGATAGTCTATTGGTCTTAGTATCATCAACTTTGCCAATATCCTCAAAATCAATGACAGCTACTTTATCTTCTTCTGGATTAATATGATTCTTAATATCATCTACCTTGATAAGAGAATTTTCATTTTGCTTGATTTTCCTTTTGATGATGTCTTGTACTATCTTTACAACATCATTATCAAGACCTTTAAGCATCGCAAAAGCATCAGGATGCATCTGATAGCCCTTGCTAGTGGCATATGATATTGCGTTAGAAATTTCTCTTTGTAAGGCCAATGTGCTGAACTGATTTTACTTTGGATATCATATTTAATTATATTTCTATACTTGACAAAACTAATTATAGAATAAAATGTCATATCTTCACGTTGCGTTTTAACTTTAAACGGCGCTTTATATATTTAGCATTTGGCGCAATTGCTTTTTTGCTTGCTTATTCTGGTGGAGCTGAAGTCGATATAAACAAGGAGGAAGCAGAGAATGTAAAAGGAGAATTTATAAAAAAAATCGAAGGTATTGATCAAAATGGAATTTTCATCAATAACGTCATGATTGCACTTGTTATGTTTATTCCCATAGTTGGGATAGGATTAGGAATATTTTCTGGTTTTTCTACAGGATTGGTATTCAGTGCACTGGCAGAAACCTCTTCTTATCTTCAGAATGTTCCTCCACTAGCAATTTTATTCACACCTTTTGGAATTATGGAAGTTTTTGCTTATGGCTTGGCAATATCTAGAAGTGGTATGCTTACCTACAATCTTGTGAAGAAAAAACCATGGAGAGAATATGCTATTCATACTGTTATTGAGATTGGAATTATTGTAATTCTTCTGATAGCCGGCGCTGTAATCGAATGGCAGATGATAGAGCAACTCGATGGATCTGTTACTCTACCTGATATATAATTTTTTATAAACTGTCTATTAAAGCATCATTTATTATCATTTTTATTGTTATAGTATGATAATAATTATAATGTTATAAGTAATAGTTTAATAATTCGAAAATCTATATATTAGATATGTCTGAAATGTTGAAGGATAATTCTCTTGGACTGGTCTTGCGAGGATATGACCTAGTTCCTAATGCCTCACTTGCAACCAAGATTGCTGTCTATACTGCTGAGGTTATAGAGACCATTTTGACTGAACATCCTGAAATAATTGATCAATGGTTGCAAAAATTGCATAGAGAATATATAAACAATAAAAAAATCTGCGATTTTGAAAACGATCCCACTGCATGCTTTAATCTAGGAATATACGAAGAATTTGAAAGAAATCTTAAAAGTTGGGAAGAAGGAGGATTCATAAAGATAATGCTACCTGTAAAGAAAGCAATCCGGGTAAGCAAGAGTCCAATATTCTCACTTGCGAAGTAGCGTGTTTCTGATAATACTGATCTCGTTAACACGTTCCCTCAATCATTTCAAATTTGATTATATAGATTTAATCTGTGTGCCTGTGCAGCAACATTCCTTATAATAATAATATTTGTTCGAATAACTGATAAAGTTTTTTTGATAAATAGGAATCGTGAAGAAGAAGAAGAAGAAAAGAATATGCTGGGACTAAAAATTTATTTATGAAAATCCGCGATTTGTTGGTCAACTACGGCTGCTTTTGCTGCCTTGCCTAATACGAGAAATGTTACAGGCATTGAAATTCAATTTCTAGAAAAAAACTTGATTCAAAATTGTTTGCTGGATTTATTCTTATTGGCCTCCATACGTTGCATACAATGGCGAGCATCCTGTAATCGCCTGATGATATATATATATGCACTTTGTATGCGTGTTTAACTACTGAATATCAATTCTATAGTAATTGCTATTATAAGGAAATAATGTCCCGTCCTCAATCAAAATGCAAATATGTTTGACGCTTTACTTGATCGATCACCATAACAGAAAGATCACTAAATTCCCTTCCTTCCAAATCGATGACTTTGCCTTTGAATGCAGTTTCTTTATCATCTTTAGTGAGATATTCAAAAACCCAGACTGTAAGATTTGAAATTTCAATTCCGTTTTTCTTCAAAAATAAGGCAATATCTGATTGCATAAATTTCTTTGAGGGATTAGCAGGCCAAGGTCGTGGTAATAATATTACACTTTTTCCATCGATTATAGCTTTGACTAATTCAGATTTTTTTTGTTCAATATCGCCAGTTACATGAAAAGTAACAATGTATGCCTTATCAAGGGGAACGCGGGATTTTGCTGAGGCCATCTGAATTGAGCTAATACCAGGAATAATTTCGACGTTATCATCACCAAAAATTTCAAATAGTCTATCGACTACTTCTGATTCTGAAAAATTGACGTCGCCTGTAAATGGTATCGTGCAATAATCATCTTCCTTCATTCTATTATGTACCTGCTGATAGACATTTTCTTGATTCTTCATGCTAACCACATAAACCTCTTGTCTATTTCTATCGATTATGCTTTCTATAGTAGTCAGAGTATACTTATATCCTATAATATAGCTTGATTGACGGATGGCATCTTTAGCTATATCTGTCAAATATTTTGGGGAGCCTGGACCAACACCAACAACAAATAGCTTCTTTGGCATTATATAGTAGATATAAGCAATGAAGCAGACTTTAAAACCTTAGAGATAATTAGTTGTTTGTGAAATGTTTCGCAAATATGTATTGACAATTGCTTTTACTCCTTGCATAATAATAACTATTAAAAACCTAGACGACTACTTTTTTGGTCATGTAGTATATGTACGTGTGTGTATGGTGTGGGTGATCCATTTCAGAGTGGAATTTTTCACAAAGAATAATCAGATTCGATTTTTACCATAAATATCCACCATTTTGTTCAAATAAACGCCTAGCCCAATAAATATTACACAACATTAACTAAATAGAAAAGAAAAGTTGTTGTTATTGTTGTACTTTATCACTAGCGTTCTATCGAGCAAGATCGTCTTACCAATTTACACAATAATTTTGACAATGTTGCCATTATATCTATCTTCCAAAGGGGTTTACATGAGCGAACTAAAGCTCGAATTTGTCGGCAAACAAGTCAAGGATATGTATGGTACTTTTATAGGAAAAGTAATTGGTATAGTAACAGATATCGATGGTTCAATTGAATCTGTCGGTGTAGATTGCGGTTCTGCGGGTTTAAAACATTTAGCATATGAACAACTGCTAGTTCAAGGAGATTATGTAATCTACATTCCAAGATGGCGATTGGATGCACAAAAACTACTGCGACAGAAAAATCTTACTCTAATGAGGATAAAGGCACTTAAGGATATAGTTGCAGAAAACGATTCGATGAAAGATGACGCTGAATTAATTTACATAAAATATGAAAAACGACTAAATGACCTTGAAAAGGATGAAAAATATGTTCATGAGAAATTGCACGAAAGGTTAAACGAATTGGACAAAGAAAGCAAAGATATCAAAGCAGTATTGTTTGATGCAAAGCTACAGCATAGAAGCAATGAAATAACAGAGGATATGTATCAACAAATCAGTATACATACAAATGAATTGATGGAACACATTAACCTTGAAAAGTCTGAGATCAATAATGTCAAGACAAGACTTACACAGCAAACCCTGGAAAATAATGCGATATCGACTGTATCAGATGCTGAATCAGCTGTCCGGGAAATGCCTGCTACTGAATCAGCTTTGCAACAACAACAACAACAACAACAACAAGAAGGTTCTGTCTCTAGACAAAGTATTGATCCGCCACAGATCGTAGGCAAGAATGCTACAAGTAGTGCTGCTGAAGAAAAGTCAGTTGAAACACACGCCGATGACGTTGATAATAAAGATCCGAGTTGGTTAAATCAAGTAATTCCTAATAATTCCTAATTAATTAATAGGTAATTAATTAATAGGTAAAGAAAATACGAGTTAAATATTAGTAAGAATGTTAAATAAAATATAGAGAGAAAATATAAGAAAAATGAACTAAATCATTTTTCCTGTCTTGGTGATGTCTGTAGAAGCTCGCCAATTTCATTGTGCATTTTTAGAAAGTTTAATCCTTTCTCTGTAGTCTTGTATGTCTGAGAGCCTTCCAAGTACTCCAATAAACTGTTTTCAATGAGCACAGAAAGATATTCCCTTAACTGTGCATAGCTTAGAAATGCTTTGTACATAATTTTTGTCTTTGTTGCTCCACCATTTGCTGCTTCTAAGATCATTGCTACTATTTCTGTTCTGCTTCTGTATTTCACAACAAATTACACTGAATTTCTTTATTTTAATATATTGACACATTATAATAGAATAATGTTATAGGTTTATAATACATTT